>DAIRUD010000133.1:0-5853 GCA_036803565.1 Synergistaceae bacterium
CGCCGAGCTCGCCGACCGGCGGATCGGCGCACTCTCCGGCGGACAGCTGCAACGGGTGCTGTTGGCCCGGGCGCTCAGCGCCGATCCCGCGTTGCTGTTCCTCGACGAACCCACGGCCGGGCTCGACGCGGAGAGCGCGGGCAACCTGCTCGACCTGCTCGCCTGCCTCAATACCCACACCGGGGCGCGCACGGCCGGCGACCGCCGTGTCAGCGTCGTCATGGTGACGCACGGCGCGGACGACGTACGCCGCTGCGCCGACCGCGTCGCGGTGATGGAGGGCGGGGAACTGCGCTTCGACGGGACGGTCGCCGCATGGGCCGCCTATCGGGCGGAGGCCTGCGCGGTATGAGCCCCCTCGCCGGGATCGCCGAGATGCTCTCCCACGCCTTCGTCGTCCGCGCGCTCGTCGTCGGCGTGCTCGTCTCGCTCTGCGCCTCCATGCTCGGGGTGATCCTGCTGCTCAAGCGCTACGCCATGATCGGGCACGGGCTTGCCGACGTCGGCTTCGCCTCGCTCTCCATCTCGCTGGCGCTGGGCGTCGCGCCGCTCTATATCGCCACGCCGGTGCTGGTCGTCGCGTCCTTCGCCATCATGGCGGCGAGCCAGCGGCGGGGAGCATCGGGCGACCTCGCCGTGGGCATGATCTCGACCGGGGCCATGTCCGTCGGCATCATCGTCACCGCGCTCACGCGCGGGTTCAACATCGACGTCTACAACTACATGTTCGGCAGCGTGCTGGCCATGGACCGGTCCGACGTCGTCCTCAGCGTCGCCGTCTCGCTCGCCGTCATCGCCGCCTTTATCGTCTTCTACAACCGGCTCTTCCTGATGACCTGCGACGAGGACTACGCCCGCGCCGAAGGGCTGAACCCGACGGGTTGGCGCTTCCTCGTCTCCCTGCTGACGGCGCTCACCGTCTCCGTCGGCATGCGCATCATGGGCACGCTGCTCATCTCGGCGCTGATCATCTTTCCCGCCGTCACGGCGGGGCGGCTGACGTCGAGCTTCCGCGGCCTGGTTACGGCCTCCGCCGCCGTCTCCGTCTCCTGCTTCGCGGTCGGCATGGCGGCCTCCTACCTGCTGGACCTGCCGACGGGCGCGAGCGTCGTCGCCGTCAACATGGCCATGCTGGCCGTCGCCGAGGGCGTGCGGCGGGTGACGTAACCGGGGGCGGCGAGAGCCGATCAATTGAGATATTGCATCGAAGATACGGAGTGAGGGGATTCAACCACCTGCCGGGAGCGGAGTCCCGCGAAGTGAAAGCGCCCTGCCGTCAGCGGAAGCGGTCGAGGTGCCGGACCAGCTCCTCGTAGGGCAGGGGTTTGCTGTACAGGTATCCCTGGACGTAATCGACGCCGTACTTCTTCAACAGCTCGAACTGCTCCCGCGTCTCGACCCCCTCGGCGACGATGTGCATGCCGAGGTAGTGGCCGATGTCCACGAGCGTGCGCAGGAGGTACTGGCGGTAGTCGTTGTTCTCGATCTCGTCAAGGAAGAGCTTGTCCGTCTTCAGTTCGTCGGCGGAGAGTTTGATGAGGTTGGCGAAGGAGGAGTAGCCGGTCCCGAAATCGTCGAGGCTGAGGACGATACCGCGCCACTTCAGTTGTTTCAGTCCGTTCAGGTTGTCCTCGTCGAACAGCATCTTGGCGCTTTCGGTGATCTCCAGGGTGAGCTTCTCCGGCGGAAATTTCGTCCGCTCCAACGTGCGCATGATGTCCTCGATCAGCGGACCGTTGACCTTCTGCGTGGGGGAGAAGTTGACGTCGAGCGAGAAGCGGTTTCGGTCCAGCCCCAGGGCGACGCACTCGGCCATGGCGGTCCGGCGCACCCAGCTGTCCACGTCGTTGATCAGGCCGAGCTGTTCGGCGATGCCGATGAATTCGTCGGGCGGTATCCGTTCGCCCTGCGGCGTCGTCCAGCGGCAGAGGGCCTCCACCGCCGACCACGATTCCGTCCGCACGTCGACGATGGGCTGGTAGTGCACGTCGAAGCCCTTCATATCGTCGAAAATGCAGTTGATCAGCGTGTCCCGCAGCATCACCGCGCGCTTCGCCCGGCGGTCCGCCTGCTCGTCGTAGATGATGTAGTACCCCGACGACGTATTCTCGTCCTCCGCGTGGATGGTCCTCTGGATCATGCCCCGGATCTCGCTCTTCAGGTAATTGCCGTGCACGATCCCCAGCCGGACCCGGCAGTAAAGCATGAGGCCGTTGCCGCCGGCGGACACGAACCAGGGTTTCGTGAAGCGTCGCAGGATCTCCCCCGCGCGCTGCTTGGCCTCCTCGATGCCGACCTTGCAGCCCAGGATGACGAATCCGTCCTTCACGCGGTAAAGCTGTGCCCAACGGGATTCGCTGGCGATAAGCCAGTCGCGGATCTGTTTCAGCAAATTGTCGCCGTTTTCCCAGCCGTACAGGTCGTTGATGTCCTCGAACTGCTCGATCCCCAGCGAGATCATGGCGACGGTCTCGGGGTCCGGAAGCGCGTCGATGTCCTCCTCTAGCTTCGTCGCGTTGGGCAGCTTGAGCAGGTTGTCGAAGTAGGCGAGATCCTCGAACTTGTACTCCGACTGCGCGATCTCGCTGACGTTCATCACCGACATCAAGATGCAGGGCGTCTTGTCCCATTGGATGGTGCGCGCACAGTGTTGCTCCCACGTCCGCATCTCCGGCCAGTAGTAGATGAGGCGGTGCTCCTTGCCGTCGTCGCAGTCCGCCTGGAGGCGGTCGTAAACGGCGATGTACTCCGGCCAGAACACCTTGCGGTAGTTTTCCTCCACGAGTTCCTCGACCGTTTTGCCGAGGCTCCTGCAAACGCGCTGGTTGACGTAGCGGATGATGCCGTCGTCGCGTCCGATCACCAGGACGCCGGTCCCGAGTTTTTCGAGGAACACGCTCATATTGACGGTTTCATTGCTATGAGGCATCGTACGTCACTCCTCTCGCCCCGCGCCCCTTCAGGGGGCGGTGCTGTCTTCGAACCCCCGCCTCAGTGAAAACGCCAGGTCGATCGCGCCAGCTCCTCGAAGGTGAGCGTGTTGCTGAACAGGTATCCCTGCGCGTAATCGACGCCGTACTCTTGCAACAGTTGGTACTGCTCGTTGCTCCGCACACCCTCGGTGGTGATGTGCATGTTCAGATAGTGGGCGATGTCCACGAGCGTGCGCAGGAGGTACTGGCGGTAGGCGTCCTCCTCGATCCTCTCGAGGAACAGTTTGTCCGTTTTCAGCGCGTTCGCCCGGATCGTGATCAGGTTGGCGAACGAGGAATAGCCGGTCCCGAAGTCGTCGAGGCTGAGCCGGACCCCCTGTCCCTGTAAGCGTTTGAGGCAGCTCAGGTTCTTCTTGTTGAAGAGCATCTTGGCGCTCTCGGTGATCTCCAGCGCCAGCTTATGCGCCGGAAAGGCGATTCTCTCCAGCGCGCTGAGCAGGTTTTCGACGAGCGCGTCGCTGATCTTCTGCATCGGCGAAAAGTTGACGTTGAGGCAAAAATTCTTCTTATCCAGGCCGAGCGCGACACACTGCGTCATGGCCGTTTTGCGCACCCAGCTGTCCAGGTTGTCGATCAGTCCGAGCTGTTCCGACATGTCGATAAACACCCCCGGGCTCACGCGCTCGCCGGTGGGCGTCGTCCAGCGACAGACGGCCTCCAACGCGACCCACTCCGCCGTCTTGGCGTCGACGATGGGTTGGTAGTGGACCTCGAAGCCCTTCATATCGTTGAAGATGCAGTTGATCAGCGTGTCCCGCAGCATGACGGAGTACTTCGCCTGCTGGTCCGCCTCCTCGTCGTAGATCGCGTAGCAGCCGGATACGTTGCAATCGCTGGAACAGAGCGTTCTGCGCATGAGGCTGCGCATTTCGTCGCGGATGTACTTGCCGTACACGATGCCCAGGCGCGCCCGACAGTACAGCATGATGCCGTTGCCCCCGGCGGAGATGAACCAGGGGCGGGTAAAGCGGCGGATGATTTCGTCCGCGCGTGCCTTGGCGTCCTCGATCTCGACCTTACGGCCGAGGATGACGAAACCGTCGTTGACGCGGTACAACTGCGCGCGGCGCGTCTCGCTGGAGAGGAGCCAGTCGCGGATCTGCTTCAGCAGGTTGTCCCCGTTCTCCCATCCGTACAGCTCGTTGATGTCGTTGAGCTGGCCGATGCCCATGCAGATCAGGGCGACGGTCTCCAGGTTGGCGAGCTCGTTGACGTCCTCCTCCAACTTCTTCCCGTTGGGCAGTTTGAGCACATTGTCGAAGTAGGCGAGGCTTTGCGACTTGTACTCCGAGCGGGTAACCTCGCTGATGTTGGTCACCGATATCAAGATGCAGGGGGTGCCGTTCCAGTCGACGACCCGCGCTTTGATCTGTTCCCACATCAGCATATCCGGCCAATAGTAGGTCGTCGTGTGTTCTCGATCCTCTTCGCAGTTGGCGAACAGCTGGTCGTATACCGGCACGAACTCCGGCCAGAAGACCTCGCGATAGTGCCGTTGCGCGATATCCCCGATGTTTTTGCCCAGGTCCTTGCATGCACGGCGATTGGCATACACGATGGTCCCCTCGTCGCGTCCGATGACGATGACGCCGACGCCGAGCTCGTTGAGAAAGAAGTGCAGAGAGGCGACATCGTTGATCCGTAACATGACAATCCCTCCATGGCTCACGGAGCGGGTATTGGCGCAGGCTTTCCGGGTAGTGACGATTGTACGCCGCTTTTCGGCGCGAATCTTCTGTGTTTGTGACGGTTCCGCGAACCGTATTTTCGCCATCGGCACGCCCGGCGGAAGCGTCGATTTGCTATAATGTCCTTCTCGGACACGACGGGAGGAGTGGGCATGCGACGTACCGGCCGGACGGATTCTCTTGCGATGTGCGCGCGCTTTCTCGCGGGCGCCGCTCTGGTCTTCCTCGCCGCCGCCTCCGCGGCGGCCGACAGGGTGGGGTGGCCCGTGCATCTGCGCTTTCTGACCGGCCCCAACGGCGGTCAATGGCACGCCATGGGCGAACCCATCGCCGACGCGCTGGCGCAGGCCGTGCTCCCGACGTCCAACCGCACCGGCGGCGGGTTGTCCAATATCGAGGCCGTCGATCGCAAGGCCGCGGACATCGCCTTTACGCTCGGTTGCTTCCTCGGCACCTTCGAGTCCGGCGAGGAGGAGTATCGCGCGGCCCGGCCGGACAACGTGGCGGTGCTGGCGAACGCCTACCCGCAGGTGCTCTACGTGTTGGTGCGCGAGGATTTCGCGGAGGAGCGCGGCATCGAGACGATGGGCGACCTGCTCTCCAAGAGCGCGGGCATGCGCTTTGCCTCGCTCAAACCGGGCACCGCCTCCGAATTCATCCTCGCCGTGCTGCTCAAATACGGCTACGAGACGGATTTCGAGAAACTCGCGGCGGCGGGTTGGGATATCTCCTTCGCCGACTACGCGGAGATCGCCGACAACCTCGTGGCGGGCGACCTCGATTGCTTCGCCTACACCGCCGGAACGGACGTGCCGCTGATCCACACCATCGAGGAACATATCGACGTGCGCATCCTGCCCATCGAGCGGGACGTCCTGGGCGTCCTCTCGGCGAAGTTCCGCATCAATATCTACGAGATCGCGCCCGGGCAGTACCGGTGCGCGCAGGAGACGATCCCGACGCTGGGGGATTACACCTGCATCGTCGTGCGCAAGGACTTTCCCGACGATCTCGCCGCCGCGATCGCGCGTACTTTGTGGAAAAGCCGCGACGAGATCGCTGCCGTGGTCGCCGATTTCGGCGCTCTTTCGCCGGAAACGGCGTTGCCCGACGGACTTTTCGTGCACCCCGGCGCGCGGCGCTTCTGGGAGACGGTGCGGCTTGACACCTGA
>DAIRUD010000134.1:0-5846 GCA_036803565.1 Synergistaceae bacterium
GTGGGAGCGAACCTTCCCCCTCCCGGGAAGAACGCCGCGGCGTCCCCCATCCCCATCCGAATGGCCTTCGACTACCTGCAGAAAATGCGCCTCAAGAACGCGGATGCCCAGACGCTCCTCACCGGACCGACGACGCTCTCCCTGGCGGGACGGACGCAGATCCTCTGGTTCGACCTCCCCGGCGTCGTACTCGAACTGCACGGACGGGGAAAAGCGGCCGACGCCCTGGTCGAGAAGATCTGGTCCGACGTCTTCATGGGTGCCGACCGCATCCCGATCGAGGGTCTTCCGAGCGGAGGGACGACCAACCTGCCCTTCACCATCATCGCCGCCGCCGACGAGAAACATGCGATCTTGGGGCTGACGCAGCCCGATGCGAAACGGGACGCGGAGATCCCGCGCCTCCTGGCGGAGACGCCGTCCTGCATCGGGTGGTTTTTCATCGACCTGCCGCTGCTCGCCGACGCTCTCGCCGACCTCCCGGCCGTCTCGTCGCTGTTGCAGGGGGGCGGCGACCTGGAGGAAGGGACCGGCTCGCACGAGCTGCACGAGGAGCTGCGCGCCCTCGGACGCCTCTTCGTCACGCTGGAGGAGGTTTTTGCGGGCCGCGCGCTGTGGTATTATTAAAGGACTTGGAACCGAACCGGGAGGGGTATATATGCCGCAAAACTTTTACGATATCATGACCAAGCGGGGCTTCGTCGAGTGGTGCAGCCACCCGGAGGAGCTGGGGCAGAAAATGGAGCGCGAGGTCGTCACGGGCTACGTCGGCTTCGACCCGAGCGCCGACAGCCTGCACGTCGGCAACATGGTCCCGATCATGGGGTTGGCGTGGCTCCAGAGGCTGGGACACCGCCCCATCGCGCTGGCCGGCGGCGGGACCGGACTGATCGGCGATCCCTCGGGCAAGACGAAGGAACGCCAACTGCTCTCCCCCGAGAAAGTCCAGTACAACGTCGAATGCATCAAGGCGCAGCTCGCCCGCTTCCTCGATTTCGACTGCGGCGCGAACTCCGCCCTCATGCTCAACAACTACGACTGGCTGACGAAGATCGGCTTCATCGAATTCCTCCGCGACACGGGCAAGTACTTTCCCGTCAGCTTCCTGACGAACCGGGAGTACGTCCGCAGCCGCATCGAGGACCCGGACAAGAGCATCACCTACACCGAGCTCTCCTATATCCTGATGCAGGCGCACGACTTCGACCACATGTACAACGCCGTCGGCTGCACGCTGCAGATGGGCGGCAACGACCAGCAGGTCAACATCATCGGCGGCATCGACTTGATCCGCAAGCGCAGCGGCGGGCAGGGCTACGGCATCACTTTCTCCCTCCTGCTGACGGCCAGCGGCGAAAAATTCGGCAAGTCCGAGGAGGGTGCGGTCTACCTCGATCCCCGGCGGACGACGCCCTACAAATTCTACCAATTCTGGGTCAACACCGACGATCGCGACATCGAACGGCTGCACAAGATCTACTCCTTCGACTCGCTCGACGACATCCGCAACGTCATCGCGTCGCACGCGGCACACCCGGAGCGGCGCGAGGCGCAGCGCAAGCTGGCGTGGGAGATGACGGAGCGCGTTCACGGACGAGACACCGCCGCGCGGGTGCGCGACGCCAGCGCCGTACTGTTCGGCGAAACGGACGTCCGTTCCGCCTCCGCGGAGCTGCTCGACACGCTGGCCGCCGAGATCCCCACGGCGGACGTGGCGGCCCCCCTCCCCCTGCCCCTCATCGACGGCCTCGTCGCGGCGGGCGGCGTCGCCTCGAAGGGCGAGGCGCGCCGAAAGATCAAGGAGGGCGGCGTCTACCTGAACGGCGAACGCCAGACGGACGAGGCGCGCCAGATCGGCGCCGACGACCTGCTGCCCGGCGGTTACGCCCAATTGCGCGTCGGCAAGAAGGACTTCCGCCTCATCCGCTTCAACAGGTGATTCGCCGATTCGCTTCGCAAACCGGTCCATGCACACCGGACGCCCCTGTCCCGATGCGTTCGACCGGCGTTCCCTCGGTCGCCGATGTGTTGCGTGCGTTCACCGACGCCGCCTCGCTCCGTAGGATAACAGGCGATGTGATTTCGATTTCAGGATGAAAAGCTGGAAACTTCGCGCCGTCAAAACGCTCTCCTCGCTGCTGCGCCCCGGTCTTTCGGCCGGATGCGCAGCGGCTTTTTTGCGCGCGCCCCTGCGCCTCGTCCGACCGCGCGCGGACGTCGCGGCGCGCAACCTCGAAGTCGCGCTTCCCGACCGCACCCCGGCGGAACGCAAAACCATCCTCGATGCGACCTACGACCACCTGGTGTGGACCGCGATCGAAAGCGTCGTCATGCAGAAAGATCCGCGACAGGTGCTCGATTGGGTGGAGGGGGAAAACGCCGAGGCGCTGCGCGCTCTCGAGGGACAGGGCGCCATTCTGCTCACCGCGCACGTCGGCAACTGGGAACTGACCGCCGCCTGGATCGCGCAACAGGGATATCCGCTGACCGCCATCGTGCGCGAATCCGACGATCAGAGCGAGCGGAAGCTGGTCGAATCCATGCGCGCGCACGTCGGCGTCACGAGCCTGCCCAAGAGCGCGCCGATGCGCCAGGCCGTCTCCGTCCTGCGGCGCGGGGAGTTCCTCGGCATTCTGCCGGATCAGCACGGCGGGCCGGAGGGCCTGCCATCGACGCTCTTCGGCGTCGAGACGTCCACGTCCCAGGGCCCGGCCGTCTTCGCCCTGCTCACGCGCAAGCCCCTCATCCCGGTCTTCTCGCGGCGGATCGCCCCGTTTCGCCACCAAATCCGCGTCGGCGCGCCGATCGCCTGGGAGGAAAAGACCGATCGCGACGCGACGATCCGCCACATCACGGAGCAGGTCAACCGGACGGTGGAGCGGATGATCCGGGAAGCCCCGGGACAGTGGCTGGCGCAGCACCGCCGCTTTCGCGAACGTTGCGGCGGGTGAAAAAAAGGTCCCTTCGTGCTAAGATGATGCGGTCGCGGCGGTCGGTGGGTTGTCCCTGTCGGCGACCAACGTCCCCGCGATGGCGTAGTTCTCGCGCGGCATTTCGTTGAAGATGACGCGCACCTGCTCGGCACGGACGCCGAGGTGTTCGCACGCGAGGCGCGTGACGTCGGCGGCGAATTTCCGCTTCGCCTCCGTGGCTCTGCCCTGAAGCAGGTTGACCTGAATGATCGGCATGACACACTCTCCTTCGATGGGTGGAATGGGTATTGGAATTGATGGAATTATACCAGACGCCTTATATCATCTTCTTCACGGTTTTCGCCTTTGCCCTCGGCGCATGCATCGGCTCCTTCCTCAACGCGACCGCGATGCGGACCGTGGCGGAGAAGAAGTGGTGGGGAAGCGAGCGGTCCGTCTGCGACCACTGCGGCGAGACACTGCAAACGCGCGACCTGATCCCCATCCTCTCCTTCCTCGGCCTGAAGGGCAGATGCCGCTACTGCGGCGGCGTCATCGGCAAGCGCCACTTCGTCGCCGAGGTGATCTGCGGCACGCTCACCGCGGGCCTGTTTCTGCGCTGGGGCCTCTCCCCCGCGCTCGCGGTCGCGCTGGTCGTCCTCTGGTTCTCCCTCTTCAACGGCCTCACGGACTACGATAACGGCTACATCTACGACGTGTGGGCCGTCGCGCCCGGGGTCATCGGTCTGCTGATCCGCATCGCCGGGGGCAAACACGCCCTCATCGACGGCCTTCTCGGCGGCGCGCTCGGCTTCTGCTTCATCGCCCTCATCATCCTCGTCAGTCGCGGCGGGATGGGCTGGGGAGACGCCATGATCATGCTCGGCATCGGCGCCGCCGTCGGCTGGAAGTACTGCGCCTTCAGCCTCTACGCGGGTTTCCTCATCGGGGGCCTCGCCGTGCTGCCCCGCCTCGTATCCAAAAAACTCAAGCGCAAGGACGCCATCCCCCTCGGCCCCTATCTCGCCGTGGGCGCCGTCCTCGTCCTCTTCATCGGCAACGCGCTCATCGCGCACTTCGCCGACCTGATCGGAAGGTATCCCGGCTGGCCCTGGGGGGCCTGATTTGAAGGTTCTGCACTTTCTGGCCAGCGACAGCCTCTCCTTCCGCACCCCCTGGCTCGACCTGATGTGCGCGCTCGATCGGCGCGGCGTCAAGCAAGCGCTTCTCTGCGCACCCGGCGGCAACATGGAGGAGACCGCGCGCGCGCGCGGCATCGAGACCCATACCTGCCGCGGCCTGGTCTCGAACGTCCCGGCTCTCAACCCCAGATACGCCTCCATCGTCCGCGCCGTCGCACCGGACATCGTCCATACGCGCCTCTCCAGCGCCGCCGCCATCGCCGGGTTCTGGAACCGCTTTCTCGGCATCCCCACCCTCGCCACCCTCGACAAGGCGGCCAAACGTTCCTACTACGACCGAACCGACCGCTGCGTCTCCTGTTCGCAATGGATCAAAGAACACTTCGTCGCGCAGGGGTATCCGTCCGCACACATCGACGTCGTCTACAACTCCATCGACGCCGAAAAATACCGCCGCGACGAGGCCGAGCGCGCGCGCTTCCGTTCCGCGCACGGCATCGCCCCGAACGAAAAAATCCTGCTCGGGGCGGGCGCCTTCCGCGAGAACAAGGGCTTCGACGCCTTGCTCCACGCCTTCGCGACCCTTCGCTCCGACGGCCCAAGCGCCCGCCTCCTGCTGGCGGGGGATGGGGAGGAGCGCCCGCGCTACCTGCGCCTGGCGGAAACGCTCCACTTACGCGACGACGTCATCTTCTCTCCGGGCTACGTCGCCGACATCCGCCCCTGGATGTGGGCGGCCGACGCCTTCGTGCTGCCGTCGCGCGCGGAGCCGTTCGGCATCGTCCTGTTGGAGGCGATGGCGGCCGGTCTCCCGGTCGCCGCGACCGACGACGGCGGCCCGCCGGAAATCCTCCAGGGCGGGCGTTGCGGCCTGCTCGTGCCGACCGACGACGTCGCCGCCATGGCGGCGGCGATGCGCCGTCTCGTTCGGCCGGAAGACGACGCGGAAGTCCGGCAGTTTCTCGAAAACGCCGAAAAGCGCCTAAAAGATTTCACGAGCGAAGCATTAGCGGAACAGCTGACCGAAATATACGACAAATTGCTTGTGACATATCGCCAAAAGAAAGTTACGAGGTTATTGTAATCCCGCGCACAAAATTGTAGAATGTTCAAAACATGCTACGAGGTGACGTTTTGCACAAAATTACGATTACCCTCCTCTTGGGATCCGGAATGCTCTTGCTCCTGCGATACGCCGACGCGGACGACCTGACGGCGGCCTACCTCGGCGCGCTGATTCTTTTCCTCACCCCCGTCGCGCTCATCCTGCGCCGCGGGGCCAAGCGGCGCGCCTACGAAACGCGCGCCAACGCCCTCATGAAGGAGGCGCAGGGCATCGCCGTCGCCTGCCGAGAGGCGCGGTCCAAAATCCCCAAAAACGCACCGCGACGCGATTCGCCAGCCGCCTTTCTCGGCTCCACAAGGGTCCGCGCCGCCCGCTCCATGGCCGAAATGCTGCGCAAACCGCAACTGCGCCAGAGGATCCTCGACATCTGCGATTTCGCCGACCTCGTATTGGAGACCATCCGCCGCATGCCCGACGACACGCCCGCGGCGGTCTCGTTCAGCGAGACCCTGCTCCCCCGCCTGACGGACTCCCTCGATCGCTACTTCGACGCGAAACGCCGCGAGGAACAGGCGCAGGACACCCCATCCGTCGACACATACGAACTCGAATGCTTCAGCGCATTCCTCTCCGCCTTCCGCAAACAACAGGACTGCATCCTCCTCGAAGGCACCGCGCTGCGAAAAGGCTAGGAGCGCGGGGGCTCCGCCCCCACCCCCCCGCAAG
>DAIRUD010000135.1:0-5844 GCA_036803565.1 Synergistaceae bacterium
AGCGCCCCTGGAGGGCGTGGACCATCGGGAGGCGCTGGAGGAAGCGGGGGCGAAGATCCGCGAGGACCTGCACGCGCGCTTCGCGAAAAAGGTGGAGGAGCTGGGCGCGGAGACGTCCACTCACCTGTTCCGCTATATCCTGCTGCAGGTGCTCGACGCGAACTGGCGCGAACATCTCCTGAGCATGGACGAATTGCGGCGCGGCATCGGCCTCCGAGCGGTGGGGCAGAAGGATCCCCTGCTCGAATACCAGTTCGAATCCTACAAACTCTTCCAGGAGATGCTGCAGAGCGTCCGGGAGAAAGTCGCCGAATACGCGTTCCGCATCGCCGTCGTCACCGAGGAGGAGCAGAACGCCATGCGGGAGAGGAAATTTCGGGAGGGGCGCGGCGGGACCGACGCCTTCGGGCGCGACGGCGAACCCCTGCAACCCGAGACGAAAGGCGAGAAGATCGGCAGGAACGCCCCCTGTCCCTGCGGCAGCGGAAAGAAATACAAGCACTGCCACGGCCGAGAGATCGCCAGCGCCCAGGGCGGGACGGACGCCGAGAATACGGATTGACACTTTGACGATTCTGGAGGTCGGGAAACGAAATGCCCCATAAGCTTCTGCGCTTCTTTTTCCTCTGCCTGTTCCTCTGCTGCGCCGCGACGAAACACGCGGCGGCGGACGAAGACGTTTGGGATGTGGCCGCCGACATCCGGCGGCTGGGCCGGGAAGCACCGTCCCTCGCCGCCTATCCGGGCGCGGACGGCATCGTATGGATGAAACACCACCAGTACACGCTTCTCCCCGACGGCGCGATGCGCAGGACGCACAAACTGCTGCTGTTGTTGTCCGACGGGGCGACGGAGCGGTCGATATCGTCCTACCCGATCCCGTATCCCTCGGAGGAGGGCGCCGCCTTGCGGGTGGCGGAAGCGGCCTGGTTCGCCCCGCACACGGGAGAAAAAGTGGGCACGCTCGACCTCCGCCCCTACGACGCGGACGGATTGGGCGGCATCGTCGCACGGATCCCCGACGACGCGGAGGAATCCGTCGTGGCCGTGATGACCGTCGAGGAATTTCCCATGCGCCTCTATCTCGACGACGTCGTCCGCTTCTCCGATCCCCTCCCCGTATGGGAGCAGAGGGTGACGGTGGAAACGCCCGAGGGGATGAGCCTCTACTGGGAGGGAGCGGGCCTGCGGGATCCGGAGAAAACGCTCGCCGACGGGACGGAGCGGCACGAATGGGCGCTGCTCAACCAACCCGCGACGCAGGCGGGCGGGGGCCTCGTGGACACCGTCCGGCCGACCCTGCTCTTCAGCCTCAATCGCGGCTTGATCTATCATCTGAAATACCTGAACAACGCCGACCTGACCTTCCGGGCGCCCGCGCCGCCCTCCCAGGTGGCGGCCGCCGGGGGCAACCTGGCGCGCGCGGGGGAGCGGATCGTCGACTACTTCGCCGACAAACAGCTCGTGCAGGACGGCTATCGCCCGCAGGGCATCCGCCCGTCGTCGCGCCTGCCCAAGGAAGGCCCGTGGACGACCTGGGAGCAGACGTTGATCGCCGCCGGCTGGCTGCGTTCCCTGGGATGGAGCGTGGACGTCTTCTGGACGCAGAAACTGCCCGTCGGGCCGCAGGGGGCGACATCCTCCGCCCTTTGGGAGACGCCGGTTCTGCGTATTCAGGATAAGGCGGACAAGATCGTCTTCTTCACCGCCGGGGAAAACGCGGTGTTCGGCAAACAGCCGCCCTCCACCTACGGACTGACCGTCTACCGTACCGACGGCACCGAGGTCGAACGGGTCGTCCTGCCCAAGGGCAGCGCCTCCGATCACACGCTTCTCCAGCTTTGGAAACTCGCGCTCGACGAGAACGGCTTCGCGGCGGGGACGCTGGACCTCACGGTCACCGGCGCATGGGTCGACGCCCTCGGCCTCGGCCGGGAACCGCACCTCGACACCGCCGCCGCCCGCGTCATGCAATGGATGGGCTATACACTGCCCGGCCTGGAGATCGCGGCGAAATCCGCCCGCCAACTCGGGGCGGGGTACCGCCTGACGTTCGACGTCCGGGCGACGCTGGGCATCGCGTCGGGCACCGACATTCTCTTCCGCCTTCCGGGCGGCGTCCCCGCACCCTTCGACGCCATCTCCGAGAAGGATCCCTCCTTCGGCTTCCGCTTCCCCTTCGTGTTGGAACAGAACATCGTCGTCACGACACCGCGGGGCTACACGCCGATCATGTTGCCGGGCAAGAGCGAGACCGGCGACCCGCGCTCCATGCTGGAGGAATCCGTCGTCCACTGGCCGAAGCGCAGACAGTTGGAGGCGCATTCGAAGTGGACGATGCGCACGACGACGCTGGACGCCTACGCCGCGTCCTCCGTCCTGCAGCAGTTGGCGCTGGCGAAAAGATGGTCGCAGACGACCATCCCCTTCCGAAAATAACGGGGACGACATACCCCGAACGATCTTGACGAGGATTTGGAGGATTCCCATGGACAACACCAAGGAACAACTTTCCGCGAAGATTTTGGAGGCCGTGCAAAGCGTCGCGGCGGACAAGGGCGTCGAGCTGCCCGCGAATTTCTCCGTGCTGCTGGAGCGGCCGAAACGCGAGGGGCAGGGGGACTGGGCGACGAACGCCGCCATGCAGCTGGCCAAGGTTTTCCGGGTTTCCCCGCTCGAGCTGGCACAGCAGATCCTCTCCCGCCTACAGGCGGGAGAGCTGCTCCGGCACGCCGAGGCGGCGGCCCCCGGCTTCATGAACTTCACCCTGGGCGACAACTGGATCTCCGGCGTCGTCGAGACGGTCCTTACCCAGCGGGAGGCATACGGCAAGAACGACATCGGGGGCGGGCGGCGTGTGCAGGTGGAGTTCGTCAGCGCCAACCCCACCGGCCCCATCCACCTCGGCCACGGCCGCGGGGCGGCGGTCGGCGACGTCATGTCCGCCGTCCTCGCCTTCTCCGGCTGGAACGTGGAGCGCGAATACTACATCAACGACGCCGGCCTGCAGATGGAGAATCTCGGGAAATCCACGCAGTCGCGCTATTTCGCCCTGCTGGGGCACGGAGACGAAGCGCCCTTCCCGGAGGACGGCTATCCGGGCGACTACATCGACGACATCGCGCGCAAGATCATCGACGAACACGGGGAAAGCCTCCTCTCGAAACCGTTGGAGGAGACCGTGCCGCTATTCCGCGACGAGACGTGCCGCGCCGTCCTGCAGATGATCCGCAAGGACCTGAGCGATTTCGGCGTCGAATTCGACGTCTGGTTCTCCGAACGCTCGCTCTACGACGACGACCTCGTCCCGCGGACGATCGAACGCCTGAAGGAGAGGGATTACGCCTACGAGCAGGAGGACGCCGTCTGGTTCCGTTCCACGGCCTTCGGCGACGACAAGGACCGCGTCATGGTGCGCGCCAACGGCGTCCCGACGTATTTCACGTCGGACATCGCCTACCTCCAGAATAAATACGAGCGGAAGTTCGACCAACTCGTCTACGTCTGGGGGGCCGACCACCACGGCTACGTGCCGCGCATCCGCTCCGTCAACAAGGCGCTCGGACAACGGGACGAGAGCCTGGAATTCCTCCTGATCCAGTTCGTCAGCCTCCTGCGCAACGGCGTGCCGGTGTCCATGTCGAAGCGCGCCGGGACGTTCGTCACCCTGCGGGAGGTCATGGACGAGGTGGGACGCGACGCGACGCGCTTCTCCTTCGTCAACCGTAAGTGCGACACCCATCTGGATTTCGACCTGGAGGTCGCCAAGCAGACGTCCTCCGACAACCCGGTCTATTACGTTCAATACGCGCACGCGCGCATTTGCAGCATTCTGCGCGAGGCGGCCTCCCGCGGCGTCGCCCTGCCCACCCCGGCGGAGGCGGACCTCGGGCTGTTGACCGACCCCGCGGAGGCGAAGCTGGCGAAGGAGATCTCGCGCTTCCCCGAGGAGGTCGCCAAGGCCGCGGCGAACCTGGAGCCGCACCGCATCGCGTTTTTCGCGACCGGTTTGGCCGAGGCCTTCCACGCCTTCTACAACAGCGTCAAGGTCCTGGGGGCGGAGGAGGCCGTCGTGCGCGCCCGCCTCCTGCTCGTGGAGGCCGCGCGCATCGCCATATGCAACGCGCTGCGCCTGCTGGGCGTCGACGCGCCGGAGAGAATGTAATTGCCGAAACTGCGCTGGCTCATCGTCTGCGCCCTCGCCTCCTTCATCGTCGCCGTGACCGCCGCGACGTTCTTCAAGGAGGTCGGGCGCATCGAACGCCTCTCCGGCGCGCTCGAGGTGCGTATGGAGGAGCTTGTCGAATTGACGCGGAAGAATCAGGAGCTCGCGGAAAAGATCAGCAACCTGGCAACCGACGAGGGCATCGCCCACGAGGCGACGGTCCACTTCAATCTCGTCAAATCGGGGGAGAAGATCTACCGGATACGCTACGTCTCCGAAGACGCCTTGCGCAAATGACCTGCAGGAGATATAATCTTCGATTGTTATTCCCTGCCTTTTCACGGGAAAAGGCCGGAAGAGCCGTCAGGCTCTCTAGACCATAGGGAGGAGGTGAAGTACGTGCGACTCTACGAATTGACCGTGATCCTCGTTGCCGAGATGGAAGATCATAAGACCGCAATCGAGGAGATCGCGGAGGTCGTACGCGGATTGGGTGCGGAGGTCGAGAAGATCGACCTGTGGGGCAAGAAACGCTTTGCGTACCCGATCAAGAAGCAGCAGGAGGGTTTTTACGCGCTCATCACGATGAAGATGGCCCCGGAGGAAATTCGCGAGCTGGACCGCGTCCTCGGACTGCGCCAGCAGGTTCTGCGCCATCTCGTCGTCTCGACGGACGAGGAATAGGACGGTAACGGTATGGCCAGGGGATTCAACAAGGTCATTCTCATGGGCAACCTCGCGCGGGACCCCGACATCCGGCACACGCCGAGCAAGCAGAAGGTGGCCCGCATTACCGTCGCAGTCGGTAGGCAGTGGAAAAACAAGGTAACGGGCGAACTCCAGTCGCATACGGATTTCATCCCCGTCGTCGCCTGGGCGTTTCTGGCGGATATCTGCGAACGCTACCTGCGCAAGGGAAAACCGATCCTCGTGGAGGGCCGGATGCAGGTGCGGGAGTACGAGGACACCAAAACGGGGGGGCGCAAGTGGGCGACCGAGGTGATCGCGGAGAACCTGACCATGCTTCCCTCGGGACGGCGCGAGGACGACGCCTACGGGGAGATTCCGCCCCCGCGCGCCGCGCCGCAACAGCCCCGACCCGCCGCCGGCGCTTCCTACGGCGACGCCGGCAGCCTGCGGGACGACATCAATTTCGAGGAGGACTTCCCCCTCGATTTCTCCGAGATGGGGGATGCGGACTCGGAGGAAAGCGACGTCGACGTTCCCTTTTGACGCCCGCCGATACCGCGAGCAAGGATTGAAGGAGTTGACTTTTGATGGACAATCAGTTCAGAAAGCGCCGCAAGCGCCGCCCGAAAGTTTGTCATTATTGCGTGGACAAAGTGGCCCACGTGGACTACAAGGAGACGGAAAAGCTGCGTCGTTATATCACGGACAGGGGCAAGATCATACCGCGGCGCGTCACGGGCGCCTGCGCCAAACACCAGAGGCAGCTCACCAGAGCGATCAAGCGGGCGCGTTTCCTCGCGTTGCTGCCGTTCACTTCCGATTAATCGGTAAGGTGCCGCAGGAGGGGAGGGCGAGGCTCTCCCCTCCTGCGTCTTTCGACGCCTTTTCACGCTTCGAGGGTTCGGCATGCGACCGCCTTCCGCAGTAAAAGACTGGCTCTTGTGCACGACGATGAGTTTCGCCATGTTCGTCATCGCCGTTTTTTTGCC
>DAIRUD010000136.1:0-5806 GCA_036803565.1 Synergistaceae bacterium
TTGCACAGTGTTCCTTTATAATGGCGGTACGTTTTACGAGAGGAGGAGGACGTGTCGGCGGCATGTCCCGGTGAATGATGACGAATGAAAAATATGGGGTGGGTAGCGCCCCGTTTTGTTTTTGCCGCGGTCGTGCGGGGCGGGGCGCTTTTCTTCGGCGCTGCATGGCGGTGTTGGCGTTTTTCTGCGCCATGGCGGTATGCGTGGCGTCGAGCGAGGCGTTGGAGACGGGCGATGTTTATCGTATGATCGAGCAAAACGACATCGTCGGCGTGGAGACGGCGCTGGAGGAAGGGTTCGAGTTCGATCGCGCGCATGTTCACAACGGGAAGGACGTTACGGTGTTGGAATATGCCGTGCTGTTTGGGAAACCCGACATCGTCGCGCTGCTCCTCAAAGCGGGGGCAAACCCCGATAAGGCGGACGGGGAGGGTTGGACGCCGCTGTACTACGCGATCCTGCGCGAGACGATGGACAAAACGCGGGTACAGAAACAGTTCGATCCCGGCGAAGTGGCGCGCGTATTCGATATCCTGTTGGAGCGCGGCGCGAATGTGAACGTGGTCAGCGCCATGGGGGATACGCCGCTGAGCTATGCCGTCGACGGCGAGGATTACGGCCGGGCCCTGATCGTCTCCCGAAAGCTGCTGCAAGCGGGGGCGGAGCCGAACCCGGAGGTCAAGAAACCGCCCCTCTTCTGGGCTGTCGAGAAATCCGCGGCTTCCCTCGAAAAGGACGGGACGGATCGCGCCGGAATGGTAAAACTGCTGCTGGAGGCCGGGGCCGACCCGAATGCGCAGACCGAGGACGGCGAGACGCCGTTGCATTTTGCGACGACGGATCCCGCAAGCACGACGTTCCTGTTGCAGGCCGGGGCCGACCCGACGATCCGGGACGCGAAGGGGAAAACCCCGCTGGAGCTCGCGAAAAAAGGCGGCGATCGAGAGGTCGCGACGCTTTTGCAGGAGGCGGCGAAGGGTAGATAGAAAGACGCTGTTTTCGCGCGTGATTCGTGCCGCCCCAGTTGCCGCAAAGCGATTTTTCAACGTTATTTGTTCTGGAACGGAGTTGCAGGCGTATGGGGATTGAACCGAAAAACACCTGCTGTCTCAGCAAGGCTTCAGGAGAAGCGATCTTTCATAATGATCGGCCACATGGTAGCATTCCCCCAGTCGGCTCTGCCGACAGCCCCCTCTCGAGGGGGCCAGGGCTTGGCACGACGGAACATCCCGCCTCCCTCAGAAGGAGCGCTGCCAAGGGTGACTGAGGGAGACCTGCCCTGTTTGAAATATTGATTTGATCTAAAAATGGAATGATTTCATCCCAGTCGGTTTTTGAGGGTACATAAAAACGCACAAAAAAAGAGAGAGCCGAAGCTCTCTCTTTTTTTGTGCTGTTGTGACTTCGCTTAGAACGTCACGAAGGTGCGCAGACGAATGATGTGGTCGTCGTCGATACGCGCATTCGTTCCGGCGCCCGTGTTGCCACGGTCGTTGCCGTAGTCGATCTGGTCGTAGGCGAGCTCGAACTCGACTGCCGGGTTCAGGCGGTAGGCCACACCCAGGGTCCAGTTGGTCGCGTCGTCGAGGTTGACCGTGTCGTAATCCGCGAAGTAGTAGCGCGCGAAGGTGCGCCACTTGTCGTTCCACTGCTGCTGCAGGTTCGCACCGTAGACTTTCGTCGTATTGGTGTTGCGCGGCTGGTTGAAGAGCAGGTCAGCGCCGAGGCCGGTGTAGGGATTGGTCTCGGTCATGCGCTGGAAGTTGTTGTCGATCTGGCCGTACTCGATCCACGCGCTGGTGAACTTCAGGGCTTCCTGGTCGACATCGAGGATCACGCGCCATGCGCTGGGGCTATCCTCCTGCATGTTGTTGGAGATCCACGCATAGGTGTCGCCGAGATCCTGGTAGTAGTAGATACCCTTCAGCTCGATGCTGGGCGTGAACGCGAAGCCCAAATAGGCACCGACGGTGAGGATGTCGGAATCGGTCTCGCGGCCGTCGCCGAAACGCGCTTCGTTGTCCGCCAGGTAGTAGTAACCCATGACGCCCGCGCGGAACCGCTCGGAGATGTTGAAGTTCGCCAAACCGGCGATGAAGAACTTCTCAAGGCCGTTCGCCGCATCGTACGCCGCATCGTGGCTGTAGCTGCCGGTAATGCCATCGGGCAGACCCGCGTCGTCGTTCAGGCGGCCGAAGATGAGCTGCAGGTTGGCCATGCCCCAGTCCTTTTTGAACCACAGCATGTTCGCCGTGTGCACGTTGGCGACGGGATCGTTGTCGCCGACGAAACCGAGATCCGTCTCCCACTCAACGTAGTTGCGGCCGGCGACGAGGGTGATGTCGTAGGGCAGCTTCGTCTCGATGAAATAACGCTCCCAGCGCATGTCGGGGTGGCCGACGTTGCCGTCGCTGTTGCGGTTGGCGCCCTGCGAGCCGATACGGGCGGTGAAGCTCGTCGTCTCGTTGATGCGCTTGCGCAGGAAGATACGGTAGCGGTTGAGGTCGAAGTCGTTCTGGCCGCGCTGACGCATATCGTCGCCGTACCACGTGCCGTGGTCGTCGGTGCCGAAGTTCGCGTCGAAGCGGAACTGGCCGCTGAGGCTCCAGCCTCCGAGGTCGCGCTCGAGAACCGCGAGGCGGGAATCGATCTTGTCGACCTTCACGCCGAGGGCATCCAGCTCATCCTTGAACTCGACGATGAGCTTCTTCAGCATCTCGACATCCTGCTTGCTGGCTTTCGTCATGTCGACGTGCGCCAGGGCGCGGGCGAGGGCCGAAGCCATCTCGTAACGGGTGGTGGGCTGGCCGCCCTTGTAGGAGCCGTCCGGATAACCGGAGATGACGCCGCGGGCCGCGAGCTGCGCGACTGCGTCGTATGCCCAGTGGCTGGCCGGAACGTCCATGAACGGGTTCGTCGCCGCCAGGACAGGAGTCGCAAATGCTGCCAGAGCAACGATGGCTACTGCGATCATAAACTTTTTCATTGTTGTACAACCCCCTTGGTTGTGGTTTATTTGTTCGGTGCCGCGACCGAATGGTCTCGACCGGGGGAAGACGGGCAATCTTGGGAAGTGTCCACGTTTCCTTGCCCTTCTCGCCGCATCGTCCCGTCGGTTTCACTCCGTCCGGTTCGCCCCTAATGCTCCGCTCTCCCTTATTGACCGGGGGTCGTCGCACCTCCTTTCTTTGTCGTCCGGGGTCTTCGCGGAGTTTCGAGCATCTGTGATACCTTCATTCCCATCCATCATAGGGGTTCAGATTGTCAAAGTTCGGCATGGCGATTCACGCATAATACAAGACAAGCCATGCAATTGTATGAACGTACAGGTGACATTATACCGTTAATGCCGATTCTGTCAACGCCATACCCCGCGCAAACCCCCTCCGGCTCCTCAGCTCCAGCGCGAACTCGTCCGGTAGTAATTGCGGGCGTGCCCCTTGCGGCCGTCCTTGTCCTGCAGCGCAAGCCGTTCTTCGGCATAGCGCGAGAACTTTACGAAGGGCAGGCCGAGGAGAAGATAGATGACCGCGACCATGATGCCGGGCCCGAAGTAGTCGTAATAGGTCGCGGAGAGCTGGCCGTAGGCCTTCGTCAGGTCGACCATGGTGATGATCGAGACGAGCGAGGAGTCCTTCAGCAGGGAGATGAAATCGTTGGTGATCGGCGGGATGACGACGCGGACCGCCTGCGGCAGGATAACCTCGCGCATGGCCTGCGCGCGCGTCATGCCCAGGGCCAGGGCCGCCTCCCATTGCGTGCGCGGGATGGCGAAGAGGCCGGCCCGGTAGATCTCCGCCTCGTAGGCGGCGTAGTTGAGCCCCAACCCGATGGCGCCCGCCCAGAAGGGCGACAGCTTCACCCCGATATTCGGCAGTCCGTAGAAGATGAAAAAAAGCTGGATCAGCACCGGCGTGCCGCGCATGAACTCGACGAACGCGCCCGCCAGGAAACCGATCCACTTCGGTGCGAAGACGCGTGCGATGGCGAGCACGAGGCCGAGGGATATGGCGATCAGCATCGCGGTGACGGAAACCTGCATCGTCACGATCGCCGCCCGTCCGAACGTGGGCAGGAAACCCGCGTAGCGCGACAGCCGCTGCTTGAGGGCGAGCTGCGGGCGGTGGGATTCGCTCCACTCGTTCCAACGCGTCGTCTCCACCCGGCGCGGGTTGTAGTCGTTGAACTCCCGCGCCATGACGGGGCTCCAGAGGTTCCAGCGGTCGTAGATCTCCCGCAGTTTGCCCGTATCCCGCAGGTGGACCAGCGCCTCGTTGACCTCGCGGAGCGTGTTTCGGTCCCCTTTTTTGATGGCGATCGCGTAGGTGATTTCGCCGATCGGCTGTCCGACGAACTTGATCGCCGGGTTGAGCCCGGCCGAGTAGATCGCGATCGGGGCGTCGAAGAGGGCCGCGTCCAGCCGCCCGTTTTCCAGGTCCTGATAGGTGTTGGCCTCGACGATGTAGGTACGGATTTCGACGTCGCCCAACTCCTCCAGCACCATCTGGGCGTAGCTCTCCTTCAGGGTGCCGACGACCTTGCCCTTGCAGTCGCCCAATGCGTTGATATCGGTGTTTTCCCGCCGTACGGCCAGTTGCAGGAAGGTCTTGTAGTAGGGAATGGAGAACTCCACCGCTTCCTCGTGCTCCGGCGTGACCTCCAGGCCGTTGATGGCGATGTCGTACAGGTTGCGGGAGAGGCCGGGGATCAGGTTGTCCCAGGCATTGTTGACGTAGGCCGGTTTGCGCCCGAGATAGCGGGCGATCTCGTTGACGATGTCCACCTCGAAGCCGATGAGTTCCTCGTGGTTCTGCGGATTCGGGAACATGTAGGGAAAGCCGCCCTCGGAATCCCCGCCCCAGCGGAGGACGGCCTGCGCTGACGCCGTTGCGGCGCAGAGGAGGACGAGCGACAGGGAGAGGGCGCAGTACAGGGCCAAGCGGCGCATCAGCACGTCACCGCCGTGCCCTTGAAATGCCGCAGGAACTCGCGCGTGCGCGGGTTTTGCGGATTCGTGAAGAGGATGTCCCCGTCGTCGTACTCGACGATCTCCCCCCGGTCGATGAACACGATGTAATCGGACGCGTCGCGGGCGAACTGCATCTCGTGCGTGACGATGATCTGCGTCATCCCCTCGGCGTCGAGGTCCTTCATGACCTGCAGCACCTCTCCGACCAGCTCCGGGTCGAGCGCGGAGGTCGGCTCGTCGTACAGCATGACCTTGGGGTTCATCGCCAGCGCGCGCGCGATGGCCGCCCGCTGGCTCTGCCCGCCGGAGAGCGTGGAGGGGTATTTGTTGGCGACGGCGTCCAGCCCGACCTTTTTCAGCAGCCGGTGGGCGATCTCCCGCGCCTCCTCCTCGCGCATCTTTTTCACGACGACCGGGCCGGTCATGACGTTTTGCAGCACGGTCCGGTGGGGAAACAGGTTGTACTGCTGGAATACCATGCCGACCTCGGTGCGGATGCGGTGCGCCGTCTCCAGCATCGCGTCGTCCGGTTTCTGCTCGCGTCCGCTGCGCTGCAACTCCACGTTGCCGACCCGCAGGTAGCCGGAGTCCAGAAGCTCGAGGCAGTTGAGGCAGCGCAGAAAGGTCGATTTTCCGCAGCCCGACGGCCCGATCAGGGAGACGAGGTCCCCCTCCTTGATATTGATGCTGACGTCTTTGAGGACGTGCCCGTCCCCGTCGTCGAAGCTCTTGTACAGGTTCTTCACGAC
The DNA here is from genome assembly GCA_036803565.1 of Synergistaceae bacterium. Classification (GTDB taxonomy): domain Bacteria; phylum Synergistota; class Synergistia; order Synergistales; family Synergistaceae; genus DAIRUD01. The sequence continues at coordinate 5,719 of DAIRUD010000136.1, forward strand.
GATCAGGGAGTCCTCCGGCCGGTTTACCATCAGCCCGCGCGCCTCCTTCGCCTCATGGGAAAAGATGCCCGCCGCCGTTCGCCGCGTG
>DAIRUD010000137.1:0-5796 GCA_036803565.1 Synergistaceae bacterium
GCGCCGTAGTGCAGGCCGAGGCCGCCGGTGAAGAGCCCATAGCCGTAGGCAACCTGCACGACGTCATCGCGCCCCACACCCGCTAGGTCGAGGCACCAGGCGACGTTCTTCGACCAGCTCGCGATGTCGTTGGCCGTGTAGGCGACGATGGTCGGCTTGCCGGTCGTGCCGCTGGTGGCGTGGATGCGCACGACCTCGTGCTTTTCCCGCGCCAGCCAGCCGGTCGGGTAGTTATCCAGCAGGTCCTTCTTGGTCGTGCAGGGCAGGAGGGAGAGGTCGTCGTCGTTGCGGATGTGCTCCGGCCGTACGCCGCGCTCGCGCATCTTTTCCGCATAGGGATGGTTGCGCTCCGCCATCTCGGCCAGCAGCTTCCGCAGCCCCTCGTACTTCACCGTCGCGTCCTGCAATTTCTCGTTCTTGTTCGTGCGTGCCATTTGCAATTCCTCCTTCAATTATGAAAAACCGATAAGGTCGATGTCCTCGCCGCGAGTGCACACAAAAAGGCCGGAGCCCTTTCGGACTCCGGCCTCACATGCTATCTGCGCTTACGTCGTTCGGTTACCCCCCGCGACACGACCGAGCACAGACCCCACGCGAAGCGGAGTCCGTGCCGGTAAAGGAGAACAGCATGGCATGACTGTCGAACAAAGATGCAATAGAAACGAGATTCATTTTCATGCCCCTGTACCTCCTTCCGTCAGCGGATCTTGGATTTTATACACGAATTGCGGGCGATTGTCAAGCCCGCTGCCGACCACCCAACCGTATTCGTCCGTCGGTTTCATTTTGCGCATGCCGCGAAAGAGGTACAATATCGCAGGATATTTTTCCCGTAAACACCTACTATTGGGGGTTGCTCGCATTGTTTTTGTATCTGGCGGTTTTCGCCGTTCCGTACCACCTGTACATTTTCCTGAAGATACGTGCGGCGTTCCCACACGGTCGGCAATGGAAAGCCTGGGTTTTGTGGAGCCTGCTCTTTCTCCTCGTTCCCGTCGTCATACATTTCGACCTGCTGGAGCGCGGAAGGGGGCGCGAAGTGCTCTTCGCGCTCGCGATCACGGAATACGTCACCGTCGGTATGGCGAGCGTCGCCTTCGCCGCGCTGGATGTGTTGCGGCTGCTGCTTTCGCTGCGGGACAAACGAAAGGGCACGTGCCGGGAAAAATGGTTTACGCCGCGCCGCGTGCTCGCCATCGGCGCGGCCGCCACCGCGCTCGCCTTCGCCTATTGCTATTACGAGGCATGGAACGTGCGAACCGTCTACATCGAAATCCCGACCGCCAAACTTCCGGCGGGCGTCGAGCGGCTGCGCATCGTTCATCTGACGGACGTGCACATCGGCGGCATCTATCCGGCCGAGCGGCTTAAGCGGCTGATGGAGGCGGTGCGCGCGGCGCAGCCGGACCTGTTCGTCGTCACCGGCGACCTGGTGGACGGCGACATGCGCGGGAGAGACCGGGAAGCGGCGTGGATCGCCGACAGCGGAGCGAAGTACGGTGCGTTCGCCGTCGACGGCAACCACGAATACGCCGCCGGGCTGGAGCAGGCATACGCCTTTATGGAGCGGGCCGGGCTCCGCCCGTTGCACGACGAGGTCGCAGAGGCCGCGGGGATCGTGATCGTCGGCCTCGATTCCGCGGGCGGATACGAGCTGTGGCCGCTGGAACCCCTTCCGCAAGACCGTTTCGTCCTGGTGCTCAAACACTATCCGCAGGTCGCCGCCCGGAGCGCGGGCAACTTCGACCTCCAGCTCTCCGGCCATACGCACGGCGGCCAGCTCTGGCCGCTCGCCTACGCGATGAAGCGCAGCTATGGACAGGCGCAAGGCCTCGAACAACGCGGCGGCGGCTACGTTTACGTCGGCAAGGGCGCGGGGTTCTGGGCGGCTCCCCTGCGCTTTCTCACGCCGCCGGAGACGGCGGTGATCGACCTGGTCCGCGCCCCGTGAGTTTGCCGGATTTGCGCGATCCTGCGATCCAAGCCTTGCAATTTGCCTCCCGGATATGCTAATATGAACGCTGCTTTCGACGAAGGAGGTGAATGTGGTGCCCAACAAGAAATCCGCCGCAAAACGCGTATTGATCGCGGAGAAGAATAGACTGTACAACCGCTACTGGAAGACCCGCTGCAAGAACGCGCAGAAGAACCTGCTCGCCGCCGTGGAAGGAAACGACAAGGAAGCGGCCGTCAAACGCCTCGACGAGGCGCAGAGCGTCTTCGACAAGGCCGTGGTCAAGGGTGTCGTTCACCGCAACACCGCCGCGCGCAAAAAGTCCAAGATGGCCCTGAAGGTCGCGTCTCTCGATAAGGCATAACGATCCCCGGGATCATAACCTCGGATAAAAAAAGAGCGGCATAGCCAACAGGCTATACCGTTTTTTATTGCCAAATTTCGGCGTAGCCTACATGATCGCAATATAAACCGCCCGATCCACAGTTCGAATGGCAGGTGGGTTTCGATGGAGATCAAGCACAAAGTGTTCTTACGCGCAATCTGTTTTCTATTTACCGTAAGCGCTTTTTTTTATCCATGCACGTCGCGGGCTTTCGCAACCGATGCAACGGATACCCTTGGAGAGCCGACGATTGATGTCGCTCCGTATTTTTCACTGTACCTACTCCCGAACGTGCAAATTTTCTACGGCGGCCGCGTCGTCACATGCCAATGGAAATATGTGCATTATGACGCGCACAAGGTCGAGGCGACGACAAACCGCGATCTGCCGACAGGCCCCTCCGACAGGAAACTGGGTTGGGACGTCGTCACGTACGCATTTCACATGGAAACACGCCTGATGGCGGAACTACAAACGATCTATTACTTTGAAGACGGGCAGATTGCCGAAAACTACAACCCTCCGGCGGCGGAAATCGAATGGCGTGAATATAAGCCGGGCAGCATCGGCGAGCGGATTTTCAAATACATGGAGAAGACCGTCTCTTACCTCACCAACTCGTTGGCATCCTCCGGCGGTACATTTATCCAGGAGAGGACGCGGGAACGCGATTTAGGCGGCAACGTGCCCTTCAAGCTCAGCATGTTGCTCGATCGGGTTGAAGCGCGGGTGGACTTCGTCGATGGAATGATACTCGGCTCTGCGGTAAATTGTCGGGAATACCCCTTTCTCGATGCGAAGATCGCAGGCCGCCTCAAAAAAAACGCAAATGTGGCGGTCATCGATATCTACGAGCCGGACGACTCCGACATCCCTTGGTATCGTATCATTTACGCTGGAGAGGATGGTAAATTTCATGGCTGGGTGCGAGGCGATCTAATCCATATACCGCTTCTGGACAACCGCTAGCGATACACATTGCCCCCTTGCATCAAAAAACGCAAAGGGGCGTTTCATTACAAAATCCATGTATGCTTTGCAATCGCCGATTTACTTCGCCATCTTGCCCAGCAGGTCGATCAGCTCGCGGACCTTGGCGTCGCTCTCCTCCTCGGCCCCGGCCCGAAAGGCGTCGCGGACGCAGCAGCGGATGTGCCCTTCGAGGATCTCCGCGTTGACCTTCCGCAGCAGCGCCCGGCTGGCGAGAAGCTGGTGGGAGATATCGACGCAGTACTGGTCCTCCTCCACCATCTTCATGATGCCGTCGATCTGGCCGCGGGCCGTCTTGAGCAGCCGGAGGACGCGCGCGCGGTCGGCTTTCACGGCTTACTTCGCCTTGATCTCGGCCACTTCGTAGCCCGCGTCGACGACCGCTTTGCTAAGCACGTCGTCGGACGCCTCGCCCGTAACCGTCGCGGTCCCCATGGCCAGGTTCACCGTCGCCTCGACGCCCGGGATCGCGTTCAGCGCCTTCTCCACGCGCCCGGAACAGTGTCCGCAGGTCATTCCTTCGATCTTCATCACTTTCGTCATCCGTACTTCCTCCTTTGGTTTGGCGGCTGGCGCCGTCTTGATGTTTTCCGCATCGACCGCGTCGATACGGTTCTCCGTAACGGTGGACGCAGTTGGGCCCGCGAAGTCCGCCCGCGCGGCGTCCGGTTTGAAAAACTTCAGCCGCAACGCATTGGTCACGACGCAGAACGAGCTGAGGCTCATCGCCGCCGCCGCGAACATCGGGCTGAGCTTCCAGCCCCACAGGGGATAGAGCAGCCCCGCCGCGAGGGGAATGCCGACCGCGTTGTAGAAGAACGCCCAGAAGAGGTTCTGTTTGATGTTGCGGATGACGGCGCGGCTGAGGCGGATCGCCGTCACGGCGTCCATCAGGTCGCTCTTCATCAGCACGATGTCCGCCGATTCGATGGCGACGTCCGTGCCCGCGCCGATGGCGATGCCCACGTCGGCGCGGGCCAGCGCCGGGGCGTCGTTGACGCCGTCGCCGACCATCGCCACCTTGCGGCCCTCGTCCTGAATGCGCCGCACCTCGGCCTCCTTATCCTCGGGCATGACCTCGGCGACGACGCGGTCGATACCGGTCTGCCTGCGGATGGCCTCGGCGGTGCGCGCGTTGTCCCCGGTCAGCATGACGACCTCGATGCCCATGGCCTTCATAGCGGCGACCGCCGCGGCGCTCGTCGGTTTGGCCACGTCGGCCAGCGCGATCAAACCCAACGCCTCGCCGTCGCGGAAGAAATAAAGCGGCGTCTTGCCCTCCTCCGCCAAGCGGTCGGCGTCGGCGTAGAAAGTGGAAAACGCCGCGCGCGCCGCGTCGTCCTCCTCCACCATGCGGCGGTTGCCGCCGGAGACGATCCACCCGCCGACCTCGGCCCGGATACCGCGCCCCGCCTCCGCGACGAGCCCGCCGGCGGGCAAGCGGGGTATGCCCGCGGATTCCGCCCGTTCGACGACCGCGCGGGCGAGCGGGTGCTCCGACAGGTTTTCCAGGGACGCCGCGAGGGAGAGCAGATCGCCCTCCGAGACACCCGGCGCGGGCAGCAGATCGGTCACGACGGGCTTGCCGGCGGTGATCGTGCCCGTCTTGTCGAGGATGACGGCGTCGACGGAATGGGCCACCTCCAGACTTTCCGCCGATTTGATCAGGATACCCAGCTCCGCGCCGCGCCCGGTGCCGACCATGATCGCCGTAGGCGTCGCCAGGCCGAGGGCACAAGGACACGAGACGACGAGCACGGCGATGCCGATGGAGAGGGCGAAGGCGAACGAGTGCCCCAGCGCCAGCCAGACGAGCGTGGCGGCGACCGCGATGGCGATGACGACGGGGACGAAGACGCCGCTGACGCGGTCGGCGAGGCGGGCGATGGGCGCTTTGGTGCTGTTGGCATCCTGCACCAGCTCGATGATCCGCGAGAGCGTCGTGTCGCTGCCGACCCGCTCCGCACGGAAGCGGAAGAAGCCGGAGCGGTTAACCGTCGCGCCGATGACCTTGTCGCCGGGGCCCTTCTCCACCGGGATGCTCTCCCCGGTCAGCGCCGATTCGTCGACGGCGCTGTGCCCCTCGATCACCGTCCCGTCCACGGGAACGGAACCGCCCGGCCGCACGAGCACGACATCGCCGACGGCGACCTCCTCGACCGGAACCTCGACCTCGACGCCGTCACGCTCGACGGTCGCGGTGCGCGGCGAGAGGTCGAGCAACCGCGCCACGGCATCGGAGGTGCGGCCCTTGGAGCGCGCCTCGAGGAATTTGCCTACCGTGATGAGCGTCAAAATCGTCGCCGCGGACTCGAAATACAGGTCCATCGTGTAGGCGTCGACCATCGCCTGGTCGCCGTGCCCCAGCCCGTAGCCGATGGCGTAGAGCGCCGCGACGCCGTACAGCATCGCCGCCGACGAGCCGATGGCAATCAGCGAATCCATGTTGGGCGCGCCGGAAAAAAGA
>DAIRUD010000138.1:0-5739 GCA_036803565.1 Synergistaceae bacterium
ATCGTTCGACGCCGGGCCGCGCTTGTGCCGCGGCTTATGGGCGCACGATGCGCCCGCCCGCCGCGAGGCGCTCTCCGTCGTATAGCGCCAGATACTGCCCGGCCGCCGGTGCGAACACCGGGGCGTCGAAAAGCGCAACGGCTTCGTCGTTCCGAATCGAGATGCGGCAGGGCGCGGGTTCCATCTGCGAGCGGATCTTGCCGCAAAGCGCCGCGTCGTTTCCGTATGCGTCCGGTGCGAGGACGTTGACGCCCCGTACCCGAACCTCGCGGGTCATGGCCTGTGCGCGGGTTCCGACGACGACGGCGCGTTCCTCCGCGCGGATTTCGATCACGAACAGCGGTTCCGTCGATGCGATGCCGAGACCCCGCCGCTGGCCGAGCGTGAAACGCGATATCCCCTTATGGTTTCCCACGACGCGCCCCGTCGGGTCGAGGATCGGTCCGGGGGAGTCGGCGATCGTGCTGCGGTAGTCGGCGGTGGCGTGAAAACAGATATCCATGCTCTCCGGTTTTTCCGCGACGGCTCGGAGCGTGTCGTCGCCTCCGGAGAGCGCGCGGACGATTTCCCGCGTCTCGTGCTTCTCGTATTCCCCCAGGGGCAGGACGAGGCGTTCCACGCGCATGATCGGCAGCATGCAGAGAAAATAGCTCTGGTCCTTGGCGCGGTTTGTCCCGCGCCACAGCGCGACGCCGTGCGGCGTTTCGCGCGTGATCGCGTAATGGCCGCTCATCACGCGGAAAGCGTTTTCTCCGCTGCGTCGTGCGTGCTCCGCGATGCGCTCCCACAGCAGCCCGAACTTGATCGCCGGATTGCAGATCGTGCACGGGTTCGGCGTCTCGCCGCGCAGGTACGCCTCGCGGAACGGGTGTGCGACCAGGCGCTCGAAGTCTTCGCGCAGGTCGAAGGCCAGGGCGGGGATGTCCAGGCGATCGCATGCGGAGGCAGCCTCCCGGATCGCCGACGTACTCTCCGCGTTGCGCATCGTGACGCCCAGCGGGCGCAGACCGGCGGACAGGGCGAGCAGCGCGGCGGCGGTCGAATCCACACCGCCGCTCATCAAGATGTACAGGGGGGCGTCCGCGTATGCGCGCAACGCCGCACATGTGCGCGAGATGCGCGCGGCCAGGCCGCTCACGCACGCATCTCCAGGCCGTCCAGAAAGGCCATGGAGCTGTGGAAATCCTCCATGCCGAAAATCTCCATCGTGACGGTTTGGACCGGGGCGTCCGCAATGCGCAGGAAGAGCCGCCGGACGAACGCGGGGGCGAGATGGGCGAGGCTCGTGTGGTCCCGCCCCGCCTTGTCCGTGCCGTGCAGATGGATGTTGCGGCAGCGGGGCAGCCAGGCGTCGAGGTGTTCCCAGACCTTCTGCCCGTAACAGACGAGGTGGCCGACGTCGATGCAGGTGGAGGTGTCGAAAGCCTCGATCAACCCCGGCTCGATGATGTCGAAATAGGGCAACACGTTTTCGATCGCCAGGTCCCGCGGGTTGTCGAAGGCGCCGATCAGTTCGGCCAGCGCGGCGCGGGCGCGGTCGACCTGGGCGCGCAAACGCCCGGGATCGGCTTTCTCCCGGACGCGGAACTCCTCGGCGGAGACGGCGTGAAACACCCAGCAGATGGGCGACAGGAGCCGCGTCGCCTCCACCGTGCGCAAAAAGAGCTCGCGCGAGGCCCTGCGCACACCCGTATCGGGGTCCCCCAGCTCGATGGAGCCGGGGAGGTGGACGGTGAAGGCGAAGCCGCGCTCGACGGCGAAATCCCGCAGCGCGCGCGCCTCGTCCGCATCCGGGATGTTGCAGAGGCCGCCGGTTTCGAACAGGACCAGCTGCATCTCGTCCACGTGATCGGCGAGAAAGCGAAGGTTGTCGGCAAGTCCGGCCTCCAGAATGTAGGAGGTCGTGCCGATGCGGAAGGGAAAGCGTCCGCGCAGGTCGGGAATGGTTTTGCATATCTTTGCTGTATGCATCATTGCCGGAATATAACATATCTGCCGGAGGTGTAAAGGTACGAGGGGTGTGCGGTGCGGGCAAAAGAAAAGGTCCCGCGCGGATGCGCGGATATCCGCCGGGACCTTTATTTGCCGTGCGAGGTGCGAGGGTGCTTTATTGCGGCGCGCTCTTAGCGTTGTGGCTGGTGATCAGGTTGCCGTATGCCGGAAGGTATTTCGCCAGCAGGCCCGCGAGGCCCTCCATGTCGTTCCGCCAGTCGCGCATCAGCTCGCAGGCGACGCTGAACCAGTTGACGAGCTGGACGCCGTTGGCCGACATCCTGGCCCAGGATGCGTCGCGCACGCCGACGTTGAACGTGCCGCTCGCGTCGGTGACGACGAAGACGTCGTAACCCGCCTCGCGCGCCGAGAGCGCGACGTGGGCGACACAGACATCGGTGACGATGCCGGCTATGAGAAGTTGCTTTTTCCCGGTCTGCTTGACGGCCTCGACGAATTCCTCGTTATCCCACGCGTTGATCTGTCCCGGGCGATGGACGAGCGGGGCGTTCGGGTGCATGTCGCGGATTTCCGGGAGCAGCGGCCCGTTGGGGCCGGATGCCAGGCTGGTGCTGAGGATCGTCGGAAGCTTGAAAAATTTCGCCACGGCGGAGAGGGCCAGGACGTTGTTCTTGAACTCCGCCGGTTCCATGTCCTGCACCAGGGAGAAGAGCCCCGTCTGATGATCGACCAGGAGGCATGCCGCGTTTTTTGCATCGAGCCGGACATACGGCTCCGCGGCGGATGGCGCGGCTTGGGCGAGGATCGCCGAAACGCAGAGGAGGAGAAGGATGAGCGCGGTATGGCATTTGTTCTTCATATTTACGGCCCCTTTCATCGTTTTCCCGCAGCATTGCGGGATAATTTGGAAACTCACTTTCATAAATTAAGAGAGATAAGCGATTTGCGTAAGGTTGTTATTGCTTATTTACAAAGAAAAATAATCTCATAAAACGCTGTGCTCATGTGTGTTGATCCGCCGTCTTCCGTTCGTGTTTTCCGTGCGAACGGCGAGCGGAGAGCACGCCCCCGGTTCACGGGTGCAAATCGTTACGACGTCGGGCCGGTGAGGCGGCTTACAACGCAGGCGGCAGCGATGCGGTGGGATTTTGCGGGGAATTACGTTGTCGGTTTTGCGCAAAGCGCTCTTATTTCCGCAAACCGCACGCGATAAGGTATAAGTAACCATAAGCGAAGCGGAAACGCCTGTCGGGAATCCTTGCGGCATGCCGAAAATATTGCGGTTACACGCGGGGTTCGGTGGAGAGCCGACGCACAATGCGTCCGGCAATGGGTTTCGTGCGCCTGTTTGACATTGCGTGTCGGAACGGAAGGAGGGTAATCCGATGAGGTTGAAGTTGCGTTTGCGCGGCAAAATGCTGTGCGCGTTGTTGGGGGCGGTGTTGGTGGTTTTCGCGCTGTTGAGCGTATCCGTCGTGCGTCAGGTGGAGCGCGTGTCGCGGGACGCGGCGCTGCAATCCTTGCACAGCAATGCGTTTGCGGCGTCGAATATGATCGAATCGATGATGAACATCCATGTCGGTACGTTGCGCGGCTTCTCGTCGGTCATTACCCAGCTCGACGGCGACGCGCCTGGTGCGCGGGACGAAGTGTTGCATATCGCCGAGAATATTCTCCACAACAACGAAGGCCTTACCTCGGTGTGGTTCAACTACGAACCCGATGCGTTCGATGGGCGGGATGCGGACTTTCGCAACGTCGACGGTTTTAACGAGGTCGGCCGGATGATTGGTATCTTTTCGCGGGTCGACGGCCGCGTACGGCGCACGCTGGAGGGTACCGACGAGAAGGCGTTGGCTCAGGATGCTTGGTATTATGAAATTCTTCGCTCGGGCGAGGAGACGCTGGTGGAACCGTATTCGTACAATTATGCGGGGGTGCCGGGCAAGGAGGTTCTCGTCGCGACCATCGGAGCACCGATTATCCGCGACGGCAAGGCCGTCGGTGCGGTCGGGGTGGACATTGCGCTCGACCAGATCGACAAGGCGGTCTCCGCGTTCGCATTGCCGGAGGGGGGGAGGGCGACGCTCTTTTCGAACGACGGGGTGATCATCAGCCGATTCGACAAATCCTCGATCGGGACGAACTATCGGGCACTGAAGGCGGCCAATCAAGAGGAAGTGTTGCGGGAGATGCACGCCGGAAAGGCGATGGATTTCATGATTCCCGCCCCCGACGGGCGCGGTCGCACCTTCTTCCGGCACGAGCCGGTTTTCGTCGGGAATACGGACACCCCCTGGTCCTACTCTCTTTCGCTATCCTCGAGTGTGGTCGATCGCCAGGTCGGCTCCGCCACCAGGCGAGTGCTTCTGGGATGCTTGATCGGTTTGATCGCGATCGCCGCGCTGATCTCTTTTCTCGTGGGACGCATCGTGCGCCCCATCATCGCCGCTTCGGGGGCGATCGGCCGCCTCGGAACGCTGGATCTCGGAGAGGCTGGAGATCCGGCGGGGCTGAGCGGTGTCGCGCTGATCGAGAAATCGCAGGACGAAATCGGCGAGATGGCGCGGACAGTCCGTACCCTCAGGGAGTCGCTGCGGGACATCGTCCTCTCCATGCGCAGCGAGGGTGTGCGCGTCAGCGACACGTCCCAGCAGTTATCCGCCCTCTCCGAGGAATTGGTGGCCTCGGTGGACGCGGTGACCGGCGCGATCGATACGGTGCGGGGGCTGGCGGAACGGAACGAATCGGTCGCCGGCAGGATGACGATGACGGCGCAGAGCACGTCGGAGGCGGCCAATAACTCCGCCCGCATGGCGCAGGAGGCGGCCGAGAATGCCGCGCGGACGAACGAGATCAGCGGCAGCGCGATCGAGGATGTGGAGCTGGTTGTGGGCGAATTGGAGCTGCTGGGAAGCGAGACGGAAACCTGCGACGAAAGCATTCGCAAGCTCTCGGGTGCGGTCGGTTCGATCACGGAGTTCGTCTCGTCGATCGCCACGATTGCGGACCAGACGAACCTGTTGGCCTTGAACGCCGCGATCGAGGCGGCGCGGGCGGGCGACAGCGGCCGGGGGTTCGCCGTCGTCGCCGAGGAAGTGCGGAAACTCGCCGAGGATTCGAACAACGCCGCGAAAAAAGTCTCGGAACTCGTCTCCCAATTGGGGACGGAGACGGACTCCGCCAGCAGGACGTTCGCCACGGTGCGGGGAACGCTGCTGGAGGTGGGCGGCCGATCGCGGCATACGATGGACGACCTGAAAAAAGTACGGGGGGAGATTTCGTCGCTTTCCGACGCCATTCAGGGGATCGCCGCGGTCTCGCAGGAGCAGTCGGCCGCGAGTTCGGAGATGATGGGCAGCATTCAGGAGAGCGGTGCGGCGCTGGAAGAAATACGGGCCGCCGTGGAGGGCATCAAGGTTTCGGCGCAGGAGACGCTCCTGGCCTCCGAGCACGTGTCCGGGGAGGCCCAGGGGTTGGCCGCAGGCTCCGAAACCCTGCGCCATTTGCTGGAGCGTTTTACGTTCGGCGGCAACGAATTGCCGGAGCGCAGCGGCGAGACAATGCTGAAGGCCTGAGGCGAAATTTGCGCGCGCCTTCTCGCGGATTGTCGGATGCGCTTTGTTGATATGTTTTGCGCGCCGCCACGCGCGGAGAAGGCCGCGGCTTTTCGGTGTCGTTGGATGATCGGCGCTTGTGCGCGCCTTTCGGTTCGGAATTTTCGATGGTTTGCTAGAGCATTTCAACTTTGACATAGTTGATATAGATGCGGTAAAATCTTACAAT
>DAIRUD010000139.1:0-5733 GCA_036803565.1 Synergistaceae bacterium
ACGAGCTGGTGGAGCACCGCTGCTCGAACTTCGGCATGGAGAAGACGAAGTTCCCGGGCGACGGTGTGGTCACCGGCTACGGCACCGTCGAAGGCCGCATCGTCTACGTCTTCAGCCAGGATTTCACGGTCATCGGCGGCTCGCTTGGCGAGATGCACGCGAAGAAGATCTGCAAGGTCCTGGACATGGCCATCCAGAACGGCGCGCCCTGTGTCGGCATCAACGATTCCGGCGGTGCGCGCATCCAGGAGGCGGTCGACGCCCTCTCCGGCTACGGAGAGATCTTTTTCCGCAACGTCAAGGCATCCGGCGTGGTCCCGCAACTCTCCGTCATCGCCGGCCCCTGCGCGGGAGGCGCGGTATACAGCCCGGCCCTGACCGATTTCGTCTACATGGTCGACAAGGTCGGCATCATGCACATCACCGGCCCCCAGGTCATCAAGGCGGTCACCGGCGAGGACGTCACCTCCGAGCAGATCGGCGGCGCGCGCGCGCATAACCAGACCTCCGGCGTCGCGCACTTCTTCGCTGCGGGCGAGGACGAATGCTACGAACAGGTCCGCAAGACGCTCTCGTATCTCCCCAGCAACAACCTGGAGGAGCCTCCCTACAAGGACACCGGCGACGACCCGGCGCGCATCGACATGTCCCTGCGCGAGATCGTGCCGACCAACCCCAACAAGGCCTACGACGTCCGCGACGTCATCCGCAAGGTCGTCGACAACGCCGACTTCTTCGAAGTGCAGCCGATGTTCGCCATGAACATCGTCACCGGCTTCGCCCGCGTCGGCGGCCGGGTTATCGGCATCATCGCCAACCAGGCCCGCGTCATGGCCGGGTGCCTCGACATCGACGCCTCCTGCAAGGCGGCGCGCCACATCCGCATCTGCGACTCGTACAACATCCCCATCGTCACCTTCGAGGACGTGCCCGGCTATCTGCCCGGCCTCAACCAGGAGATGGGCGGCATCATCAAGCACGGCGCGAAACTCCTCTACGCCTACAGCGAGGCCACCGCACCGAAGATCACCATCGTCCTGCGCAAGGCGTACGGCGGCTCCTACCTCGGCATGTGCAGCAAGGACCTCGGCGCGGACGTCGTTCTCGCCTGGCCCCAGGCCGAGATCGCGGTCATGGGCGCGGAGGGCGCGGCCAACATCATCTTCCGCAAGGAGATCGAGGCCGCGGCCGACCAGGCGGCGACGCGCGCGGAGAAGATCGAGGAGTACCGCGAGGCCTTCGCCAACCCCTACGCGGCGGCGGCGCGCGGCTTCGTGGACCGCGTCATCCTGCCCGAGGAGACCCGGGTCGCCCTCTATCAGGCGCTGATCATGAACGAGGACAAACGCGAACTGCGGCCGAAGCGCAAGCACGGCGTCATGCCGGGCTAGGGGCGAAAATATGAACACCATCGCCAGCAATTTCGTAGGCATCAAAGGCGGACTGTTGATGTCCGTGATCGCCTTCAGCATCGTGTTTTTGGTCATCGTCGGCCTGATGATCATGATGATGGCCCTGAAAAAGTTCACGGCAGCAGTCGAGGGCGCCCGCAGTACGGCGGCGGACAAAGCCGCCGCACCGGCCGCGTCCGCTCCGGCCCAGACGATCTCTTCCGCATCGACATCCGCGGGGGCCGCTTCGGAGGGCGACGAACTCGTCGCGGTCATTACGGCCGCGATCGCGGCGATTTGCGGATCCGGCGCACGGATCGTCAGCTTCCGCCCCACGCCGCCGCATACTTCGACCTCGCCTTGGAGTATGACCGGCAGGTTGCAGAACAGCGAAGGATTCGCCGACTGATGCCCTCGCCTCCGCCGCGTGCGGGGCGAACTGTCGATAAAAAGAGAATCGATTCAGACTTAGAGGAGGTCTTTATACAATGGCTCGCAATTACCGTGTGTCCGTAAATGGCAAATCGTACGACGTCGTGGTCGAGGAGATGGGCGCAGGCGCACCCGCTCCGGCACCCGTGGCCGCACCCGCTCCCGTTGCGGCGGCTCCGGCCCCCGCACCCGCTGCGGCAGCACCCAAGCCGGCGGCGGCGCCTGCTCCGGCCGGTGCCGGCACCGTGGCTGCCCCGATGCCCGGAAAGATCTGGAAGCTCCCCGTCAAGCAGGGCGACACCGTGACGGAGGGCCAGCTCGTCCTCATCCTCGAAGCGATGAAGATGGAGAACGAGATTTTCGCGCCCGTGGGCGGCACGATTACCAGCGTCAACTGCAAAGAGGGTGACTCCGTCAATACCGGCGATACGCTCCTCGTCATCGGCTAGCCGATTACGGCTTCGTTGAGGAGGTCGTGTAGATGAATTTTTTTGATATTTACGCAACTGCCCTACGGGGAATCGTCGATGGTTCGGGGCTGGTGGGCCTGACGAGCGGCAATCTTGTCATGCTGCTCATCGCTTTCATCCTGCTCTACCTCGCGATTGCCAAGGGCTTCGAGCCGCTTTTGCTGTTGCCGATCGCATTTGGTTGCCTATTGGCGAACCTTCCGCTGTCCGGCATCATCGAACCGCAATCGGCGGAAAATCTGCATGGCGGATTCCTTTATTGGGTAAGTCAAGGCATCGACAAAGAAATCTACCCCATCATCATTTTCATGGGGATCGGTGCAATGACGGATTTCGGCCCGCTTCTGGCAAACCCCATCACCTTCCTGCTCGGCGCCTCCGCCCAGCTCGGCGTCTTTATCGCCGTCATCGGCGCGATGCTGCTCGGCTTCACCATTCAGGAAGCTGCGGGAATCGGCATCATCGGGGGCGCGGACGGGCCAACCGCCATCTATCTCTGCAACAAGGTCGCGCCGCAGATCCTCGGGGCGGTCGCCGTGGCGGCGTACAGTTACATGTCGCTCGTCCCGATGATTCAGCCGCCCGTCATCAAACTCTTCACCTCGAAAGCCGACCGGGCGATTAAAATGGACCAGCTCCGCCCGGTGAGCAAGCTCGAGCGGATTCTCTTCCCGATCATCTCGACCGTGGCTTGCGGATTGATCCTCCCCGCTTCCGTACCCCTTGTCGGCATGCTGATGTTCGGCAACCTGCTGAAGGAATCCGGCTGCACGGAACGCCTCAGCCAGGCGGCGCAGAACGAGGTACTGAACGCGACGACGATCTTCCTCGGCATCTCCGTCGGCAGCACGATGAATGCTGAAGATTTCTTGACGATCGCCACCATCAAGATCATTCTCCTCGGCCTCGTCGCTTTTGCGACGAGCACTGCGGGTGGCCTGCTCCTCGGCCAGGTGTTCAAGATCATGTCCGGCGGCAAGATCAACCCGACCATCGGTGCGGCAGGCGTCTCCGCCGTTCCCATGGCGGCGCGCGTCGTCCAGAAGGTCGTGCAGAAGGAGAACCCCAGCAGCTTCCTGCTGATGCACGCCATGGGTCCCAACGTGGCTGGCGTCATCGGCACGGCGGTCGCCGCCGGGACGATGCTCACCCTTCTGACGAAGTAAGCCCCAAACGAGCGAACGTTTTTTCTCCGCATCACAGCGCGGCGGCCCGAAGCACAGGGCCGCCGCGTCCTCTTTCCCGCACACCGCCGCGAAACCCGCAGTTGTCACTTGTCAGAAAAACGGATACGGTGAATAATGACGTCGAACGGCACGACCAATACCAAGTTGAAGGCGATCGGGTTTTCGTCAATCCTGTAAACCCGCTCACAGACAACCCAAGAAATTGCGTTCTCAATGCATTGCTCGCAACTTGGTATCACGACAGAATCGAGGCGATACGCCCTGTTTTTCATCCTACCCGCCATCGTGCTGCTCCTCGTCGGGGGCGCTCTCTATTATGTACTCTGCGCCGACGACAGTACGGACGAACGCATCGCGCGAGCGGCCGGGCGTTGCGCCTCCGGTGCGCGCGGCCTGCGGGCCTCCTGGGGAAACCTGCGGACGGTGACGGGAAAACCCCTCTTCGTCCTGCGCGAATGGGCCGCCGTACTGGGATCTCTGGCGCTCCTCACGCCGATGCTGTTGGGCGCGCCCCTCTATGCGGAACATAAGATCGACGAGATCCTGGAGAAGATCCGCTCCGGCGAGATCGATATCGCGGCCGCCGTCCAATCCGGCGAGGCCACGGGGCCGTTGCTCGACGCACTGCCGGGTGGGGCGGAAATGGTCACCCGCGCCTTCGAGAATTATATCGAGTTCCTCGCGCTCTATTTCGAAATGTTCCCCTCGGCCGCGCCGGACTACGTGGACGGCGAAACGCAAGCGCCGGACGCGACAAGCCTGCGGGAGGAGGTAACCGACGACGCGGCGCGAAACGTCCGCGAACTACAGCAAAAACAACTCACCACAGTCCTGGAGAGCGTCCGCGCGGCGGTCATGAAACCCATCCGCTATACCTGCAACTTCTCCCTCGTCTTCTGTTACCTTTCCCTGATCCCGGCGATCATCGCCAAACGCAAGGAGAGGGGTACGCCGTATAAATGGTGGTCGTTCGCCATTTTGATCTTTCCGGTCGCATTCATCGCAGCCTTGTGCCTGAAACCGAAAGCGACGTTCGCCGCGATGCCCGAGGCAAACGAAAGGACGGACGGCCAAGCACGTCCGCCCTTTCGCTCCCATATTTAAAGCATTTGCCCATCGCAGGCTCCGCTCCGGCTCCGCACCCCGGCAAGGGGCACAAGCCCCTCAATTCCCCATGACGACGCGCTTCACGCCCTGCTTTTCCAGCCATTGCCCGGCGCGGTCCTGTATGTCCCCCTGCAGGACGACCTTCGCCCCCTCGACGTGCGAGCCGCAGCCAAGCCCCTTGCGCATCGCCTTGGCCAGCGCCTCCGCCGTCTGCGGATTCGGCTCCGGCCGCAGCGACACCAGCGTCACCGTCCGCCCGCCGCGCCCGGAGGCCTCCCGGTGGAGCGTCGCCTGCTGCACGCCGCGCAGGAAATCCCCGGAAGCCATAGGCGGTACGGCCGGGCCTGTGGCGGCGTCTTTCTTCGCCGCCGGGGGCTCGGACGGTTCCGCTTTTCTCGACTTTCCCAGCAATTCGCCGATCGACAGAGAAAAGGCGTTGCCGCCGTCGAGGGAAAGATCGCCGCGATCGTCGATCTTCTCTTTCTTTCCGCGCCCCATTTTCTTCACCTCGCCTGTCGCTCGCCCGTCGGCTCGCACAGGACCGCTTCCGCGGCGGCGGAATCCTTCCCGATGTCGCGCGCCAGCAGGGCGATTCCCACACAGATGACGCCCACCCCGACGAGCGCCCGGGGAGCCAACACCTGTCCCAGGACGAAGGTCGAGAGCAGGCACGCCGTCAAGGGCTCGGAGAGGGAGAGGGTGTAGGACTTCGCCACGCCGACGACGAGCAGGCCCTTCGTGAACAAGGTAAAACCGAGGGCGCTGGAAAACGTCGTCAGGGCCAGGGTAACGAGCAACCCGCGCGGCGAGAAGACCCACGCGGCGTCCGGAGTGGCCAGAAAGGGGAGCACCATCACGCCCGCGGCGACGAAGACGGCGGTGATCGTTTCGAACGGCGTTCTCGTGTCGCCGCTCAGCTTGATCCCCACACCCTCCAGGGAGAAGGCGAATCCGGCGGCCAAAGCGAGCAGCACGCCCATCGGGTCGATCCGCTCCGCGACGACGCCGCCCCCCGATACGAGAAGAATCCCACCGCATACGGTCAACGCCGTGGAGATATACCACCAGAACCCGAGCTTTTCGCCGAAGACCAGGCGTCCCATCGTCCCGGCCATCGCCGGGGCGGAGCCGAGCGCCAGGATCGCC
>DAIRUD010000140.1:0-5710 GCA_036803565.1 Synergistaceae bacterium
TGGGCCGGGCCGCCGAGCTGCGCCCGGACCCTGCCGGGACGGTGTGCGGCCTGGCCTCCGGGGAGCTCTGGGACATCCTGCGAACCCTGGCGGCGGTGAAAAAATTCATCGACACGGACGACCAGTATGCGTCTCTGCGCCCGCTCTCCGACTATACGCCGGCGAACGACCGGGCGCTGCCGCTGCACGGGGACACGAGGGCCCGCGTGCTCGAACTCGCGGGGGCGCTCGCACAGGCCGCGAATGCCGAGGAGGCACTCCGCGGTCTGGCGCACTTCTACTCCGCCTGCGGCTCCGGCCCCTTCGCCCTCAACCGGGCGTTTCGCTGGTCCGCCGGGCGCTTGCTCCCGGTACGCGACCTCGATCCGCAGCGTCTCGACGACCTCGTCGGCTACGCCTCGCAGAAGGCCGAACTGCTGGCCAACACCGAACACTTCGTCCGCGGGAGGAGTGCGAACAACGTCCTGCTCTACGGCGACAGCGGCACCGGCAAATCGTCCTCGGTGCGCGCGTTGCTGAACGAGGAGCGCCTCGTCGCCGCCGGGCTGCGCATGGTGGAGCTGTACAAGGACCAGTTCCGCGAGATCCCGGAGCTTTTGCAGGTGCTGCGCGGCCGCAACTACCGTTTTGTGATCTTCATGGACGACCTCTCCTTCGAGGAGTTCGAGGTGGAGTACAAGTACCTGAAGGCGCTGATCGAGGGCGGCATCGAACGCAAACCGGAGAACGTCGTGATCTGCGCGACGTCCAACCGCAGGAACCTCGTCCGCGAGGTCTGGAACGACCGGAAACAGTCCAGCGACGACGTCCACGGTTGGGACACGATGCAGGAAAAACTCTCGTTGGCCGACCGCTTCGGCGTCACGATCTGGTACGGCGCGGCGAACAAGGAGCAATATATGGAGATCGTGCGGGCGCTGGCCTCGGAATGCGGCATCGACGTGGACCATGACGCGCTGGAGCGACTGGCGCTCCGCTGGGAGATCGGCAAGGGAAGTTTCACCGGGCGCACGGCCCGGCAGTTCGTCCAGCACCTGCTGGTGGAGGGGATGGAAGATGATTGAGAATTACGCCGGCATCGTAAAGCGCCTCTCCGGCGCGCGGCGCACCATGAGCGTGGCCGCGGCGGCCGACCGCGAGGTCGTCGAGGCGGTCGCGCGGGCGGCCGAGGTCGCCGGGATCGATGCGGTTCTCTACGGGGACGCGGGCAGGATCGAGGCGATCCGCGACGAAACCGGCCTGGGCGGCGATTTTCGCGTCGTGGACGTCCCCGACGACGTCGCGGCGACGCGCGCGGCGGTGCGCTGCGTGCACGACGGCGAAGCGCAGGTGCTGATGAAGGGCCTGGTCAACACGAGCGATTTCATGCGCGCCGTTCTGGACAAGGAGATCGGGCTGCGGACGGGGCGGGTGTTGAGCCACCTCGCGGCGTTCGAGTTGCCGGGCTGGTCCCGCCTCCTTTTCGTGACCGACGGCGGCATCAACATCGCGCCGTCGTTACAGGAGAAAAAGGAAATCCTGCACAATGCGCTCCTCTCCCTCGCCTGCCTCGGCTACGCCAAGCCGAAGGTCGCCGTGCTGACGGCGAACGAGCAGGTCAACCCGAAGGCTCCGGCGACCGTCGACGCCGCGGAGGTCGCCGCGGCGTGGCAGCGGGGGGAGTTCGGCGACGCGTGCATCGTCGAGGGCCCCATCGCGCTCGACGTCGCACTCTCGGCGGAGGCGGCCCGGCACAAGGGGATCGAGAGCCGCATCGCCGGTGAAACGGACCTCTTCCTGACGCCGACGATCGAGGTGGGCAACGTCCTGGGCAAGAGCATGTCGCAGCTGGCGGGGGCCGCCTTGGCCGGGGTGGTGCTGGGCGCGTCCGCGCCGATCGTCCTGACCTCGCGCGCCGAGACCGCCGAGAGCAAATTGAACTCCATCCTGCTGGCGAGCGGGTGCGCGTGAGAGGACGCGGTCCCGGCCTCTTCTTGTGCATCGAAGCCGATGCGATATAATATGATAATACTGTATACGAAACGGTTTTCTTTTGGGAGGAATTGAAATGAGGGAGATCCTGACCGGCAACGAGGCGATCGCGCGCGGCGCCTGGGAGGCCGGTTGTCACGTCGCTGCCGCATACCCGGGAACCCCGTCGTCGGAGATTCTGGAGAACGTCGCGACGTATCCGGAGATCGACGCCGAGTGGTCGACGAACGAAAAGGTCGCCGTCGAGGTGGCGGCGGGCGCGTCCATCGCGGGGGCGCGCGCGCTGGCGGCGATGAAGCACGTCGGCCTCAACGTCGCGGCCGACCCGTTTTTCACCATGTCCTACATCGGCGTCAACGGCGGGTTCGTCGTCGTGACCGCCGACGATCCCGGCCTGTTCAGCTCGCAGAACGAACAGGACAACCGCTGGTATGCGCCGCACGCCAAGGTGCCGATGATGGAACCCGCCGACAGCCAGGAGTGCAAGGACTTCGTGGTCGACGCCTTCGACCTCTCCGAGCGCTTCGACGTCCCGGTGCTCTTTCGCGTTACGACGCGCATCTGCCACAGCAAGACGATCGTCGAGCTGGGGGAGCGCAAGGCGACGCCGGTGAAGGCATACGACCGCAATCCGCAGAAGAACATCATGACCCCGGCGAACGCGCGGACGCGCCGTTACGCGATGGAAAAGCGCGAGGAAGCCCTGCGCGCCTTTTCCAACGACTGCAAATACAACCGGATCGAATGGGGGAGCGAGCGGAAGATCGGCGTCATCGCCAGCGGGATTTCGTACCAGCACGCGCGCGAGGCTTTTGCCGCGATGGGCGACGCGGTCTCGTTCCTGAAGCTCGGTTTTACCTATCCTCTGCCGGATGCCTTGATTGCGAAGTTCGCCGCCGAGGTGGAGACGCTCTACGTCGTCGAGGAAAACGAGCCCTACATCGAAAACTTCGTGCGGCAGCTCGGCATCGCCTGTATCGGACGTTCCGCGCTGCCCGCGGTCGACGAGCTCAACGCGGATATCGTGCGCCGCCGCCTCATCGGGGAGGAGGGCGGCAGCCGCTACGGCGTGGAGGCGACGCCTCCGCCGCGCCCGCCCGTACTCTGTCCGGGGTGTTCCCATCGCGGTATCTTCTACACGATGTCGAAGTACAAGGACATCGCCGTCAGCAGCGACATCGGCTGCTACACCCTCGGCTCCGCGCCGCCGCTCGGCATCGGCGACTCCGTCATCTGCATGGGGGCGGGCGTGTCGGCCGGGGTCGGTTTCCAGAAGGCTTTCGCCATGCGGGAGGCAGGGGCGGATACGGGAAAGAAGATCAAGAAGGTCTTCGGCGTCATCGGCGACTCGACGTTTTTCCACTCCGGCATCACCGGCCTCATCGACGCCGTGATGAACAAGAGCGATCTGGCGTTGTGCATCCTCGACAACCGGACGACCGCCATGACCGGGCACCAGCAGAACCCCGGCACCGGGCAGACGATCCGCAGCGAGCCGACGCAGGCCGTCGACCTGCGGGCGCTCTGCGTCGCCTGCGGCGTCAAGCCGGAGAATGTCCGCGCGGTCGATACCTACGACATGCAGGATATCGAATCGGCCGTCCGCGACGCGTATAACGCGACGGAGGCCTTCGTCATCATCACGACGCAACCTTGCGCGCTGATCAAGGACGTGTTGCGCCGGAGGGCGAACGTCCACTGCACGATCGACCAGGATCGCTGCGTCAAGTGCCGTATGTGCATGAAGATCGGCTGTCCGGCGATTTCCTTCAAAAACGGCGCGATGGAGATCGAGCGGTCGATGTGCAACGGCTGCACGGTCTGCGCACAGGTTTGCCCGAAGGGTGCGATTTCACAGGTGGGTGAGTTCAATGACTGACAGATCGAGAGAAGCGACGCGGAGCATTCTCCTGGTGGGCGTCGGGGGGCAGGGCACGATCCTGGCCTCGAAGGTGCTGTCCGAAGGGTTGATGCGCTCCGGTTACGACGTCAAGATGTCCGAGATTCACGGCATGTCGCAGCGCGGCGGGAGCGTCACGACCCATGTCCGTTTCGGCGGCAAGGTATATTCTCCGATTATCACCGAGGGAGAGGCGGATATCCTCGTCTCGTTCGAGAAGGTGGAGGCCGTCCGCTGGCTCGCCTATCTGAAAAAGGGCGGCATGCTCGTCGTCAACGACTATGAGATCCATCCGCTCACCGTGCTTACGGGCGCGGCCGAGTATCCGGCGGACGTGATCCCGCAGCTTCGGGCCGAAGTCCCCGACGTCCGCGTTTTCGACGCCGGACGGATCGCCACCGATCTCGGCAACGTCAAGGCCCAGAACATCGTGTTGCTCGGCGCGCTCGTCGAGGGAATGCGCCTGCACGACGTCGACTGGGAGGCGGTTTTGCGGGAGCTAATTCCGCCGCGCATGATCGACCTCAACCTCAAGGCCTTCGCCGCCGGGCGGGAACAGCTTACGAAATAGGACGACAAATCGCTAGAGCGACCGAATCGGAGAGAGGGGAGAATTTCAGGATGCCGAGTGCATGGGAAAAGCAGTACAGCGAAAAAGTGAAGGGACTTCGCCCCTCTCCTATCCGGGAGATCCTCAACGTGGTCCGGCAACCCGGCATGATTTCCTTTGCCGGCGGCATGCCGGCGCCGGAAATCTTTCCGGTGGAGCAGTTTTTCGTCGACGATGCGGTGTTGAAAGCGCAGGGCACCGAGGTCCTGCAATACGGGACGACGGAGGGGGATCCCCGTTTGCGCGCTTTCATCGCGGAGTGGCAGAAGCCGCGCCTCGGCCGGGTGGTCGGCGACAAGGAGATGATCCTGACCACCGGCTCGCAGCAGGCGCTCGACCTGATCGGCTGGGCCTTGATCGATTCCGGCGACACGGTCATCGTCGAGGACCCGACCTATCTGTCCGCCCTCTCCGCCTTCGCCAACCACGGCGCCCAGTTCGCCTCCGTTCCCATGGACGGCGAAGGGATGCGGGTGGAGGAACTTCCCGGTATCATCGAAAGATTGCGGGCGGAGGGAAAGCGGCCGAAGTTCATCTACACCATCGTCAATTTCCAGAATCCGGCCGGTGCGACGTTGTCGGTCGCACGCAGGAAACGACTCGCCGAGATCGCCGAACGGTATGAGATGCCGATCATCGAAGACGACCCCTACGGATACGTCCGTTACGACGGCGAGCATCTGCCCTCCGTCTTCTCGTTCGACAGGGTGGGGAACACGCTGTACGCCGGATCGTTCTCCAAGATTCTCTCTCCCGGAACGCGCATCGGCTGGGTCTCCGGCGACGCGGGGATCGTCCGCCAGCTTGCCATCTTCAAGCAGTTCACGGACATCTGCTCCAGCCCGATCACGCAGACATTGACGTATGAATACTGCAAGAACGGCTATCTCGACGCGCATCTCCCCACCATCGTGGAGAATTACCGCGTCAAGCGCGACGCGATGCAGGATAGTCTGGAGCAGCGCCTGAAGCCCCTCGGCGTCTCATGGGTGAAACCGGAGGGCGGTTTTTTCTTTTGGTTGGATTTCGGCGGCATCGACGCCTCCGAACTGGCGAAAAAAGCGTTGGAGAAGAAAGTGGCCTTTATCCCGGCGGAGCCTTTCTGTGTGGACAAACGCTCCGCGCGGCGCAGCGGCAGGCTGAATTTCACGTATTCGCCGCCGGAAGTCATCGACGACGGCGTCGCCCGCCTTGCGGAGGCCATCGAGGAAATCAAACGCGCATAAATC
>DAIRUD010000141.1:0-5700 GCA_036803565.1 Synergistaceae bacterium
CGCCATGCTGGGCGGCATCCTCGGCGCTGGCGGCAGCCTGTTGTCGCTGGCCGCGCCCGCCGTCTCCATGGGCGGCAGCAACAGCATCAAGCTGGCCGAGGGTTCTGCTGCGGGCGGGTACACGATGGACCAGTACTACCGCGACCAGTGGAATAAAAAGAACCGGTAACGGGAGGGATACCGATGGCCATACCGATATACGAGCGCCAGGGGACCGTGCGCGCCCTGCCCAGCGTCGCCGCGCACTACGCCGGGGACGGCGGGCAGACGGCGCTGTGGGGACAGGCCGGGAAGTTCGTGGGGCAGGTGCAGGAGAAGGTCGAGGAGTTCGAGGACGCCGAGACGCTGGAGAGCTTCAACCGCTTCCAGCGCGAGGTGGAGGAATATCATAACGACCCCGACAAGGGCATCTACAACACCAAGCTGGGCAAGGACGCGGACGGCGTCGCCGGGTCGGCGGACATGCACATCGACAACCTGATGGCCAAGTACGGCAACGGCTTGAAGAGCCCGCGCGCCCGGCAGAACTTCGCCCGCATGGCCACGCAGGAGCGGGAACGGCGCTACTCCGGGAACATGAAGTTCGAGGCGGGGCAGATCCAGGCCTTCCGCGACAAGGAGGCCGACGCGACGATGGCGGGGGCGATGGAGCGGATCGCGGCGTCGTACGACGACGACGCGGTTGTCGCCGCCGAGAAGGAGCGGCTGTATCAGGCGCTGGAGCTGAAGGTGCGGGGGCTGGGGCCGGAGGCGCGGGCGGCGGCGGTGCGGGAGGTGGAGGACAAGATCGGGGTTTCCCGCGTCGCGGGCATGATCCGCGAGGACCCCTTCAAGGCGGAGGCGTGGTTCAAGGAGAACCGCGATTCGTTCTCCGCAGGGGTGGCGCAGAAGGTCGAGGACATCATCAAGGAAGAAACAGACAAGCGCGTTGTCGTCGGGGCCACGGACCAGATGTGGGAGCAGTTCGGCGAGGACGAGGCGGCCGCCCGAGAGGCGATCTATGGGAGCGATCTTGAAACCGAGCAAAAGGACAAGGTCTGGACGCGGTATCAGGCACGGGCGACGGACCAGCGGCGGTTCGATCAGCAGGCCGAGACGGATTGGTATAACCAGTGGTACGAGCGTCTCGGGCAGGTGGAGAGCGTCGAGGATGCCGTGGCCATGATCGAGCAGTCGGGGGCGACGGGGAAGCATAAGCTGGCGCTGGAGGGGATCGCCCGGCAGTTCTTCGCCGGGAAGGGCGGCAAGGAAGCGAAACCGGAGGACGACATGGGCGCGTATCTCGAGGCGTACGAGAAAATCGCGCGCGGGGAGCTGCGCGACCCGAAGAATCTGGTGCAGGAGTACGGGATACTGCTGACCCCGGACACGATCAAGACCCTGAGCAAGCAGATCATCGACGGCACGATTCGCGACGAGAAGGCCGTCGTGGGCGGGGACAGCGATGTCAAGAACATTATGAAAAACGCTGGCATCAAGACGCCGCAGGCACAGTCGCGCTTTTTGCAGGTCTACTCCGGCGAGGTGCAGAAAGCGCAGGAGGCGGCGAAACGGCCGCTGACCCAGGCGGAAAAACTGGTCATCGCCGAGAATCTGGCCAAGGAGGACGTCGTGCTGGAGAAAAACTGGTGGCCGGACGGGAAGACGCACCGCTACGTCGACGAGGGCATGAGGCAGATCGACGCGGAGTGGGATCCGGCTTTGAAAAAATACGTCATCCGGGATGGCGAGGGCAAGGTTACCGACATCGTCGAGATGAAGCCCGGCGAGGACGGCGTGGAGTTCTCCGGGCAGCCGTACAGTCCGACGCGCGTCGACAGGGAGGCCATGACGCCGCCAGCGAAGGAGACCGCGCCGCAGGAGAAAAAGACATTCGAGAACCTGCCGCCGGGTGCGCCGAACGGGGCGGCCTCTACTCCGGCGCAGCCCTCCGGCGGCGGTGTCCCGGCATTCAATGGGGATACCGCGTCGTATTTCGTGCAGGGCGGCGGGCGGATCTCCTCGCCGTTCGGGGCAAGCGAAAAATTCCGTAAAAGTGGACACAAGGGCATCGACATCGCGGTGCCGCGCGGAACGCCGGTGCTGTCGCCAACCCTCGAGGGTTTTCAGGTGACGCAGGTGGTCACCGGCAAGAAGCGGACAAAGACGCCCGGGGACGCGGGCAACATCGTCCGCATGAAGCAGAACGTCAACGGGCACGACGTCGAGGTTGCGTACCTGCATCTCGACAACGTCGACGTCAAGGTCGGCGACACCGTCGCGCCGGGGCAGCAGATCGCGGGCGTCGGGAACACCGGGTACACGGTCGGCAAGAACGGCTATCACCTAGACGTGCGCATCAAGGTGGACGGCAAGTATATCGACCCGGCAAAGTTCCCGGCGTTTCTAGCCGAGAACGGACAGGCGATGTTGGCCGGGCAAGGCGGCGGACCGGAGGGGGCGGCATGAGATGGCGATTACGTTAGGCGGCTCCCCGTCCGGGGGACGGAGCGAGGGGAGCGAAAATACGCGCTGGAGGACGCCGGAAACGGCCTCTGCGCTGGAGGAGCTGGAGGCGATGGCCGAGGGAAGCGGGCCGTCGCCTCTTTCGTCTCCCAAGGGGGCAAGTGGGGCAAGTGTGGTGGAAACGGCGGATTCCGTTGATGAAACAGTGAAAATTGCGAACGAATCGCCGGAAAACGTTGTAAAACCGCCTGAAAGTGGGAACGATGCACCGGTTTTAGCGAAAGAGCCGGAGGAGAGCGTATCTCCTGAGCCGACGGCCGGACCGTTGGATCGGGTGACGCCGGGCGGGTACTACCTGCGCAAGCCGACCGAGAAGGAGATCAGGAAGACCGAGGGGCCGAGGGCGCGGCGGATCGCCGCCGGGTATTCGGCGATGACGGAAATCTTCGATCGGCGGCAGGACTGGGAGGCCAATCCGGAGGAGGAGGCGCGGAAGCTCTACACCGCATACAAGTCCGGCATGCCCTCGTACTTCATGAACGACCCCGTATATATGAAGGAGGCCGAGACGCGGGCCCAGATGCGCGAGGCCTACGGGGAGTACGAGGGGCTGGAGCCCGCCACGCTGAACTGGATGCGCGCGGCGGACAACCTGCGCATCGCCCGCGACGACGCCGTCGCCCTGAACGAGGTCTACAAGGCCTATGAGCGGGTGGCGCTGGCGGTGACCGAGGGCATCGACGACTTCGCCTGGTGGAAGCCGGTCGTCGGATCGGTCGCCGACCTGGTGGGGGGCTGGGCGATGGAGAACCGCTATGTCGCCGACATGGACGAGATCGCGCCGGGCACGCGGCGGATGAAGACGTTCGGGGAAACGGCGCTGCAATCCATGATGCAGATGTTCGGCGGCGATCCGTTCGGGATATTCTCCGGACAGATCCAGAAGCGTTACGGCGGCCGCATGCTGCGCGGGACGGCGCGGTTGCAGGACGCCGTAGCCGGGGCGCTCGACCCCGGCGAATACCTGATGCCGACCACGACGGCCGGGCGGCTGGCGCACGACGTGGTGCGCTCGTCGGCGTACTCGTTGTATGCGGCCGCGCGCGGTGCCGTCGTCTTCGGCGTGTCCAACCTCGCCGTGCCGGGATCCGGTTTTTTCACCACGACCGGGCTGGGGGCGGCGTCGGAGGCGCGCTCGCAGGCGGCGCGGGTGTACGACGAGGCTTTACAGCGCGGTATGTCGCAGGAGGAGGCGCTGGCGGCCGCGCAGGAGGTATCGCGCAACAACATGATCCTGCTGATCGGCACGGAGGCGGCGCAGAACGCGCTGACCTTCGGCGTCGGGCGCTTGGGCCGCCCCTTGATCTCCGGCGCGGTGCGGGGATCCAAGGCGGCCGCGCGGGCGGCGTGGATCGGAGAGAAGGCGCTGTCGGCGGCCTTCGAGGGCGCGGAGGAGGTCGGTCAGGACATGATCGACGCCTGGGCGCTGGGTGACGACGTCGACCCCGAGGCGCTGAAGTGGTCGTTCGCCGTCGGCGTGGCCAGCGGCGGGATCTACAGCGTCGGCGGGTCGGCGTTTCAGGCGCTGGGCGCGCGGGCGTACAAGGTGCTGGACTCCGACGGCAAGATCGCCCGGGCGATGGGTTTCCGCGAGGGCATCGAGGACATCACGGCGCGGATCTCCGAGACCAAGACGGCCAGCCGGATCCCGGAGAAGATGGAGGAGTTCGTCCGCGAAGCGACCGGCGGAAGCATCGAGACCGTCTACATCGACGGCCGGAAGCTGGCGGAGTTCGCGCAGATGGCCGACGCCGAGAGCATCGCCGCCATGCAGGCCGAGCTGGGCGTCGCCGACGAGAACGCGAACGCCGAGATGCGGGAGCGGATCGAGGAGTTTTCGGCGAAGTTGGCCGAAGAGCTGGGCATCGAGGACGTGGAGGCGTACTTCGAGGCGCTGGCCACCGGTACGGACGTCGCCGTCGACGCCGCCAAGCTGCTGACGAAGATTGGGACGGACGAGGATTATTCCGTCCTGAAGGACCACATCAAGCTGAGCCCCACCGAGATGAGCGCGTTCGAGGCGCAGCAGGCGGAGGCGGAGCGGGAGGAGACGGTGCGGCGGTTGCAGGAGGAGGCTGAGGCCGATATCACCCGGGCGCGGGAGGCTGGGGGCGCGATCTCCGAGATGGCGAAGGATATCCGGCAGCAGTTGGAAAAGACCGGACGGAAAGATCTTTTCGGGAAAACCGGAACGGGTGCGGCCTACAACGCCGACCTGATCACCGCCCGCCTGGTCCGCAAAGCCGCCGACATGGGCGTGCCGATCGAGGAGGTCGTGCGCCCGGGCGCGGTGAAAGTGCTGTCGGACGGGACGAACGTGCGGGTGGTGCTGGTGCGGGAGAACGGCGCCGAGGTGCTTCCCGTGTCCGACCGCCCGGCGGGCGATCCGGACACGGGAAGCACCTCGGCGCGGCTCCGGGCGTCGTCTCTCGATGGGGAGAGCAGCAGTCCCTCCTCCGCCGAAGGCTTCGCGCAAACGATAGATGCTGGGGCCAGTGAAAACAAGGGTCAAGAGGTCCACGTCGACCGCAGCCTGTTGGGTGATTTCAACCTGAACGAGAAACAGGGCGCGGTCGCGGCGCGCAAGGCGGCCAGCGAATGGTATCGGGAGAATCTTCAGGGGGGCAGTGTGCGGCATGCGGAGTTGGGGGAGATATTTTTTACTGCCAAAGGGCGGAAGGAGACCACCTTTTTTGGATTGGAGCCGGAAAAGTATCTGCTCGTTCCGTATTTGCGCGAAATCATCTCCACCGCTCCGGAGGTGCAGAAGGATGTCGAGCTAAGCAGAGGGAAAGAGAACATCCCGACCTACAAAGCATTCCACTACCTCTGGAATACGGTTGAACTGGACGGCACGTTATACCGCGTAAAAGTCAACATTTTGGAGGATATCCACGGGAAAAAATATTACGATCTCGGAAAGTTGGAGGCTGTGGGCAACGAAAAAGCTTCGTCCGGGAACCCCGGCGTGGCTCTCTCCCAAGGAGATGCAAACAACCGGCCTGCGAACGAAGCTCGTACTGATAGTATACCAAATGTTGATGACAACATCAATCTGGAACTTCAGCAGATCGAAGATTCCGGCTCGCGTATCAAAGGCTCCACGATGTTCACCGAAAACGCATCGATCATCCGGCTGTTCGAGTTCGCCGACCGGTCGACGATGCTGCACGAGCTGGGGCACGTCTTTCTACA
>DAIRUD010000142.1:0-5672 GCA_036803565.1 Synergistaceae bacterium
GGGCCGCTTGCCGCTCGTTCGTTTTCGCCGCACGTTCCGCCTGTTCCAGGACGCTCTCTCCCGGCACCTCGCGCACCCAGGGTTGCGTTTGCAACACGGGGGGCTCGTACGGCCGATCGGGGTTCAACGTCTCGTATGTCTGGAGATTCCAATTCTGCATATCGACATCGGAAAGGCCTTCGACGATGCGCGCACCGGCATCCTGGAACGCAGCGGCGGCATCCGCTTCCGCTTCGGGAAGCGCGAAGGCCTGCGCCTCCTCCCTGGCAACGACCTCCGGCTCGAAGCGCATCTCCTGCCGCAGCGTCTCGATAACGCCGAGCAGGTAGGCGTACGTCTCGCCCATAAAACGCGACGTCACATCGTCCAGCAACAGTTCGGGGACGGGATTTCTCGTCAGGGTGCCGACGAAGACGGAGGAGAGGAGAAGCCCCGTCACATCCCAATCGTCGCCGAGGAAAATTTCCCGCACGTCGATTTTTGCACGGCGGCCGATTCTTTCCTCCGTGGTCTCGAACGCGGAAACCGCTTTGATCACGAAACCGGAAGAGCGCAGAAGAAGCGCGCCGTCGCGCGAATCCACGACGGCAAGGACGCCCTGCAGCACATACCGCGCCGCGCGGTCGCCCAGCGAGCGCACGAGCGCGCGAGAGATCATAAAATAGTGGAACGCGGCATAGTGCCCGCTGGCGTCGGGAAACGTGCTCAGATCGTAATCGGCGTACAGGTGGCGGAGCGTGGCGTCGCGAAACGTGCGCGTCCGCGCCGCCAAGGCTTCCCAGGCGATCGGGGCGAGCGCGAGACAGATCGGACGATAGGCTTCCGGAACGAAGGAATAGGCAATGCCGAGTTCTTCCTCGGAGGGTTTGGCATCGTCGAAATGCATGCGCTCCTCCTCCGGCGATCCCAGATCGTAAACCTCAGCCACGCACGATTCCCTCCTCCATGTAGTCGACCGGTTTCACACGCTCAACACGCCGTACGGAGGCGCCCCGCACCCCGGGCAACCCCGTTTCCCTACACTTCACATCGCGGGTACGGCCGTGCGTATGCGTTCCTTTTCGCCGCGTCTTGTCAGCGTTCGTAATCCGGAACGGGAATCCCCTTAAGTTCCTTGACCGCGTTTACCGTGGTCCTGGAAATCTTGACGTACTCGAGAAACAGGAGATGTTGCAGCTCCGGATCCAGACTGTAGGGCGAGGCCGTGGGATCGATGCCGCTCGAACGGATCGCCTGGCTGAACATGTCGGCCAGAATGATGGGGAGGTCGTCCAGATTTCCCAGCGTGATCAACGATTCCGCCGCGGGAGAATAATCGCGCATCTGGGCAAACAGGGCGCGTACGATCTCCGGATTCCCATATCGCTTGTCCAGTTCGCCGGAGGTCGCACCCATGACCGTCCCCCGCTCTCCGCTCGACCCCAAAATACGGTACAGGGTCAGGTCGATCGCGAACAGCTGGAACGCCTTGTAGTCCGCAAAAATGGTCTGCGCCCCCTCCCCGTATTTCCGCGTGGCTAGGTCCAGGAAGCGGTTGTCGTTGGCCGAATCCGCGACCAAGGCGGCAAGTTCCTGCGCGATCTTGGGGATCCGCGCGGCATCCTCCGCCTGCGGCGAGAGCGGAGGCGGCACCGCGGCGGATGCGGCGGGCATCGGCGAGGGCGGCTGGACGGGCTGCGCTGCGCTGGGTGGCGGCGTCGGCGCCGAAGATGCCGGCGGCGGCACAACGGGCGGCGGTCCCGCGGCAAAGCCGGGTGCCCCCTGGGGCATCGACGACGGCTGCGGAACGGCGCTTTCCGACGCCTTTTCCCGTGGCTCGGGCATACCGAGGATGAGGCCGACAGCGGCCATGTACACAAGCTGCGACAGGAAGGCCAAGGGGTTGGCGAGCGGCATCGCGAGATACAACGGCGCGTTGGTGACGAGCATGGAAATATCCCCCACCGCGATCGGGGGAACCGCGCCGAACATCCCCAACAGGATCGTCAGGAGACTGGCGAGAAATACGTTCAAGGCGCTGGCGGCGAAGTAGAGGAGGATGGAAAAAAGCAACAGCATGACCGGCTTGTCGTAGCGTCCTTTATGCAACTTCCGCACCAGCATGGGAAGCCCGAGGCAGACGTACATCGCGACGAAAAAGACGACGAACATCGGCAGCAGGCGAACGATGGAGACGGAGGTCGTCAACACCTCCGTCTCGTCGACGGCGAAACGTTGCTCCAGCAAGACGTTCAACAAGTGGTCGCCGCTGTACCCGAGTTGATAGCCGGCAAACATCAGGACGAAGGACAAAAGCGGCAGGGCAAGTGCGGCATATTTCCACGGCGTCGCGGCGGAGGGCGTTTTCCTTGCCTGAACCGGCGCGCTTTCCTTGTTTTTTCTACCGAAGCGGAGGGACAGCCCTTTCTTCTCTCTCGGCGGTTTCGGCTCCTTTACCTTTTTTTCCTTGGCCTTCTTCGGCTCTTTCGGTTTTTTGGGTTCTTGCGGCTTTCCGAACAGCATCGAAACCCCTCCACTGTCTGTCATTTGTGAGAAAAAGCGTACCCTTCCCGCATCCCTCGGCTCTTTTGCACTCTCCGTCCCCGGCAAAGCCAGAATAGCAACCTGCCGTCGGCACGCAACATACGACGCATGAAGGGGCGTTTCCCGGCCATTGTAACAGGAAGCATTTTCCCCCGCAATCGCCGGGCCTCCGTCGCGCGGTCGAAAGGACGGCGTCAGGCCTCCTGGAGAGAGGCACGGATCGCACGGGCGATGTTCTTATACGCCACTCCGATGAAGGTCGACGCGTTCGGGTGATACTCCGCCCTGCATGTGTCCTTTTTCAAGAGCGTTCCGAAAAAAATGGAGGAGAGGATCGCGCCGCGCGCGGTATCGTCGCTGCCGGCGAGAATGTTGCGGACGCCGAACTTGCGGGAGAGCGCGCGCTCGAAATCCTCGAACGAACAAAATATGCGGATGATCGTGTCGGCGCGCGGAAACGGGTCCCGCGGGTCGTCCTGCTCCTGCTTCGCCCGGATCAGCTTGACGGCGCCCTGAATCGCGTAACGAGCCGCGACATCGCTGTCCATCGTGAGGGCGAGCACACGGGAGGCCATAAACAGCGTGTAGACGACATAATAATCGACCGCACGGTCGGTGTTCTCGTAACCGTACGAAAGACACACCTGATCCAGCCCCCATTGCTGCTCCGGCAGGAGCGTCGCTTCCATGCTCCGCCAGATGATGGGAACGACCTCCGCACAGGCTCCGAAATATCGGTCCGGAACCTCCGCAAGCGCCGCATGCAGCTCCGGGTTGGTGAACGGCTCTCCCTCGCGGGATTGCGGGGGCTCGTTCTTTCCGCCGATCCTGCGCAGCAGGACGGACTTCATTCCTCCATAGTCCATGCCGCATCCTCCCACACGAACGCACCGACGGGCAAAGATCCGGCGACGCTCACTCGGCCGCCATTCCTCCGACTCGTCGCGCATACCTTCCGCGCCGTTAAAACACAAGCTACGGCCAAGCAATCCCGACCGTCCGCAATACATACTATACCGAAAACCGCCGGATGCGTCCATATACAGGGGTACCGGCGTTTTCTCCCCGTCCGTCCATACGCCCGCGGCACATCCGCGATGCGGGGCGGGAACAGGCGAAGCGGCGCATTAATCGGCCGGAAAGGGCACGCTTCGCTCAAACGCGAGCATGGAACGAACATGTCTCCTAGCAATAGAGAACCCGCCTGCCGCCGAAAAAAGTCTATGTCAATCCCTGCCAATCCTCGGAGGACAGGCCCGCGACGCGCACAGCCGCCTCTTCCGACATCACCCCGGCCTCCACCAACCTCCTGGCGATTTCCCGCGCCCGCGCCCGAGCGCCCTCCGCCCAAGCCAATTCCACGGCATGCGCAAGCGCCTCCTGCGAAAAGGCCGCAGGTTCCGTCGGCTTCAGCGCCTCCGACACGCTCCGAAAATATGCAAGTTGCTTTTCCAGGTCCACGCCCGCCACCTCCACCGGCTCGCCGACATTCGGCGTAGGCACCCCCGCATTCGCCGCGACATATCGGTGTTCTGTTCTTATAGTATATAATAAAGGATAAAGGGTCTGCGTGCAAAATTTGCAAGATCGCGTCAGAGCATGCGGGAATTGAGGTGCGATGCCGCCCGCATACCTCGCTCCACCTGCGCAAGTACACGGGATCGAAAAACCGGGGAACTCCAAACCTCGCGCCTGCGCACCCAAGCGACCGCGAAGACCGCCGGGCCACCCGATCGAAAAAATCGCCCGCGACCCGACGCGCGATCCTCGCCGGAGAACCTGCAAACTTCTTGTCTCGCACGCTCGCTGGTGTATAATGAACAGGTTAAAGTGATGCTCGTCGAGCAAAACGACGCTGAATATTCTGATAAACGACCGGGAGGGATGCGCCTTGCCGTTGAAGCCGACCATCAAGCCGCGCAGGAGAAGCTATGGGAAAAACGAGGAAGAGGACTTCGTACAGGGACCGCAAAAGAGATCCCTGCCTTCGAAAAAACTTCTACTCGCGATCTTCCCGTTCCTCTCCTTCCTGCTCATGTATCTGGGATATGCGATGCGTTTGGGCTACGGTCCGGCGGGAACGTTGATGGAGTTCTTCTCCGGTTCGATCGAGGCGGCTTTTTCCAACCCATACGCATCGTCCGAAAACGTCCACGGCCTTCTCGACCTCGGCATCCTGCCCGTGGTCTTTATCGCTTCCCTCTTTTTGACGATCGGCCTGATCGCCCTGATCCGAAAAATACGCAAGGACCCCGCGCCGACGGGAGGCCGCCTTTTTATACAGGCACTATTCCTCTATTTTCCGGCCTGCATCTTCAACGCCTTTTTCTCCATTCTCCTGCTCTTTTTCCTGCGAAACGCCGTACACGTCAGCGTCACGATCGACCTGCTGCCGCTGATTTCCAACTCCTTTATCTATTTGACGTCGCTTATCGCCAATCCTCCGGCGTTTCTCTCACAGGTGCTGTACATCGTATCCATCGGCGTCGTACTTTCCTTCGGCAACCAAACGGCCGAGGCGGACGATGTGGAGACGGAGGAGGAAACGAACGATTCCCCGTTACCGGAACCCCTCGATGAAGCGGAAAAGGACGAATCGCCCGCACCATCCGACGAACTTCCCCTGCCGGAACCGAACAACACCGAGGAGGTTCGGGGCGAGAAACGCGACAAATTCGCGAAGTTGATGCGCCTCGGCAGATCGACGAAAAACGCCTCGGCCGTCATCACCGATCCGGACGCGGGCGAGAGACGCCAGAAACGGGAGGAGACGGAGGGCATGAAGCAGAACAACGCCGACGAGGCAACCCCACAGAGCGAGGAAACACCGCAGCACCCGACCGCCCCGACCGAGAGAGAGCACCACGAGGACGCAGCAGCGGATGCGGCTGCCGTAACCGCGCCGCGCGATATACCGGAGGAAATCGCAACGCCCGACGCTCCTGCCGAAAAAGAGCACGATATTCCCGTCACGGACGCGGACTTCGAACCGCGTGACGACGTCGCACCCAAACAACCGGAGCCGCTTTCAAGAAAACCGCAGCGGACGAGCGAGGCGGATGCCCCGCAGCGCCATGATTCCCGTGACGAACCACCGCATCGGCCCCAGGGAAAGGACTCGACCGGCCCGTCCTCCCTGCCCACGCAGG
>DAIRUD010000143.1:0-5669 GCA_036803565.1 Synergistaceae bacterium
GGACGGCGGCGGGCTGGTTCGCGGCCGCCGGCGGCGTCATCGACGCCATCGCCTGTTATCGCAAGTGCGGGGACCACGCGGGCATGCTGTCCGTGATCCGCGACTTCGTCCGGCTCTACCACGGCATCACGGGGGAGAACGCGGCGTTCTTTCTGGAGCACATCGACCTGCTGACGCCCAAGGAACAGCGGGCGTACCCGGTCGCGGGCTATCTACGGGCGCTGGTTTACGTGAATCTGCTGGACCTGGAGAAGGCCGAGGCCGCGCTGCTGGATCTGGAGCGGGATTTGTCCGGGAACGACGCGCCGGAAGCGCGCGCCCTGCTGGGGGACGCCTACGCC
The DNA here is from genome assembly GCA_036803565.1 of Synergistaceae bacterium. GTDB lineage: Bacteria > Synergistota > Synergistia > Synergistales > Synergistaceae > DAIRUD01. The sequence goes on from DAIRUD010000143.1 coordinate 342, forward strand.
CTGCTCGGGGCCGTCCACATGATGCGCAATCAGGAGGATTTCGGCGATTATTACCGCAAGGCGGTCGCGTGCCTGCCGGACGGGACGCAGCTGCAAAAGAAAAGGCGCATGGAGACGCGCAACAACCACAACTTCTCCATGGCGGACAATCGGCCGGGGGCCAAAGAGCGCATGGAGCGCGCGGTGCACGATGGCGTCCCCTGGATAAGCCGCTTCCTGGGCGGCAGCATGAGCGGTATGGAGCACATCTTCTCGGCGGAGGCCGCGTATTATTCCCTGCGGCTCGACGACGCGCGGCAGCATGCCTATCGCGCGATCTACAAGGCGGAGGGCGACGCGCAGTACGACCTCGTCTGCAACGCCCGCTGCATTCTGGCGCGGATCGGCCTGATGCGGGGGGATTTCGCGGAAATGTCCGGCCAGATCCAAAATATCGTGGAGTACGCCGATCGGCACAGGAGCGGCATCCTGAAGGAGATCCGCGATACGGCGCTGGGCTGGTATTATCTCAAGTTGCGCGATCCCCGGCGCGTCCCGCGGAGTATCCTGACGATGGACGACCCGGACCGGCCGATGCTGGCGCGCGACCGCGCCCAGATCGTTTACGCCGCCTATCTCGTCCAGGCCGGCGAATACGCCAAACTCGTCGGTATGCTGGAGTATCCCCAGGGCCTGTATTTGACGCGGGGTATCTGGCCGGACCGCATCTGCCTGTTCATCATGCTGGCGATCGGCCACCATGCGCTGGGCAACCGGGACGCCGCCATGGACGCCCTCTGGACCGCCTACGACATGTCCTACCATAACGGGCTGACCGCGTTTTTCGTCGAGGGGGAGGAGCGCGTGCGCGCCCTGGTCGACGTCGCGCGGCAGCAGCGGGTCCATGCCTTCGCGCCGGAATGGCTGGACCTCGTCGGCCGCAAGACGGCGAGCTTCGCGCGGCGCGCGGCGGCGGTGCGCGCCGCCTACCGGGAACAGAACCCGACCAGGGAGGAGCGGAACAACCCGCTCACCAAGCGGGAGCTGGAGATTCTGCGCGCCCTGGCTCAGGGGTTGACGCGGGAGGAGATCGCCGTCGACCGCTTTATCTCCGTGAATACGGTGAAGACCTACATCCGCAGCATCTATAACAAGTTGGACGTCCCCAATCGGGCGAAAGCGGTGTCGATCGCGATTTCCCGCGGGTATCTCGACGTCTCCGCGCCGGAATCATGTCCGCTGTACGGCGGCCGAGAAGGAGGGGTTCGATGAAGGACGACAGGGACCTGGAAGCGTTGTTCCGCAACGCGTCCGCATACCGGTTTCTCGATTTCGAAGAATTGTTCGCCGACCTGACGCCGCACTTCTCCCCCGCGGAGTTGCGGGAGGCCTGCCTGATGCGGGCGCAGATCAAGCTCTTCGCCGCCGACGCGACGCTCCTGGACGATTTGCAGAAAGCGGGCCGGGACGGCCCCGCTCCCCGTTTCCCCTGCCTCAACGGGCAATGGCTGCCCGACAGCCCCAATCGTTTCGTCGTCTTCTCCAGGACGCCGGATGCGCTGCGGGATTTCGTGCGGATCCTGCCCCGGGTCGGCGAGGCGCTGGAGCACTGGTACGGAGAGACGGGCGCGGTCATGGTGCGACAGCTCCACAGCGAGATCCTGTATTTTTCCGGCGATTTCGCGGGGGCGCTGCGCCTGGCGGAGGATCTGTCCGACGGGGATTGGGTCCATCGCGCGGACGTCCTGCTGGCGCTGCACGTGCGCTTTCGCTGTTGCCTGGGCGCGGGGCGGCCGGAGGAGGCGGAGCGCTGCATGCTGGACATGATCCGCGTGGGAAAGGCCCACCCGGCGTGTCTCGCTTCCTACTTGGCGATCCGCGACTGGGCCAACCTGACCACCGGCTGGAGCGGGGACACCCCCCGTTTCTGCGACGCGCCCGATGGCGACGTGCTGCCGGTTCTGGACGACCGGTTGACGGCCATCCGCAGGGGCATCTCCCGCCTGAGTCCGCGGGAGGAGTCCTTCGCGGCGTACGCGGCGCGGGGCTACGCCGCGTCGTACACGATGCGGCGGTTCTATATGGACATCTTCCACGCCATCTACTGGTTTCAAGCGGGGGAACGCGGCGAGGCGGAGGCGCATTTCCAACGGGCCTGCCGCGTCTCGCTGGACAGCGGCCTGCTGATGCCCTTCGCGGAATACGGCGGGCAGATCCTGCCGTTACTGCGCTCCGTCGCCGAGAGCGGCACGTCGTGTTCGCACGATTGGCTGGCGACGGTCACCCGCCTGGCCGAGCGCTACGAGGAGAGTCTGCGCGCCTATCGAGCCTGACGCCGTGTGCGGCTATGTCTCCGCTTCGCCCGCGAACAGGTCGGCGGATTGCGAGAGGCTTCTCTCCGCTTCGTACGTACGGAAGGAGAGGGAGGCGAAGACGGCGCCCAGGATCAGGACCAGGATCGGCAGCACGACGAAGCCGATTGATATGCCGGTCAGCGTGCGGGCGCTCTGCGCTTCGTTGGGCCTGTAGGCCGTCGCGAAGAGAATGAGCGAGAGCAGCGTGCTGGCCAGCGATCCCCCCACGCGCGAAGCCATCCCGATGAACGCGTTGGCCACGCCGCCGAAGGGCTTTCCCCGTTTCCTCCCGAGCTGCTCCGACAAGTCCACCATATAGGCGAACACGAGGCTGGCCGGGAAAGCGCTGGCCACGCCAAAGGCGCAATTGGCCGCGATGAGCAGCGCGACGGAGCCGCCGGACATGCCGATGGCCAGCATCGCCGCGGCGGACAGGACGAAGCCGTATACCATCAGGACGCGTTGGGGGAATCTGCGGGAACAGTGGTACACCAGCGGCTGTGCCAGCAGCGAGGCGGCGATGGAGCTGGTGAGGAAGAGGCTCGTCAAATCCTGGCGGGCGAGATTGTACTTCAGATAATATATGCCCGCCTGCATTTTGAAGGCGGAGGCGGCGTCGAGGCAGAGGTGCATGCAGAGCAGGAAGGCGATGCTCTTTTCGCGCAGGACGGCGCGGATGGCCTCGCCGGCGGAGAGCCGCTCCCCGCCGTCCGCTGCGTAATCCCCCTCCCGGAAGCCGAACCCGCCGAGCAGCAGCGCCGCCAGCACGACGCCGGCGAAGAGGGCGGCCATGCGCGCGTAACCCGTTTGCTCGGAGCCGTTTCCCAACATCCGCACCAGCGGCACCGCGAAGACGGCCACGGTCAGCACGGCCAGAATGCAGCCCGTCACCTTCAGCGCGTTGCCGGCGGCGCGCTGCTCGCGGCTGCCGAACGACGCCAGCAGGGGCAGGCTGGCGATTTCCACGAAGCTGAAGGAGAGGGTGAAGAGCAGGTAGAGCAGGAGGCACCAAACCGCTTTTCCCGCCCCGTCGACGGGCGCGGGCGAGAACATCAGGGCGAAGGCGAGGCAGGCGGGGATCGCCCAGTAGATCACATATCCCCGGTACTTCCCGAGTTTCGTCGTCCGCCCGTCCATGTAGTGGCCGAGGAAGGGGTCGATCAGGCCGTCGAACAGGCGGGCGGTGAACAGCACGGCGCTTACCGACAGCGCCGGCAGCATCAGGACGTCGGTGTAATAGTACATGAGCAACATGGTCGCAGTCATGCCCAGAAGGCTGAAGCCGAAATTGATGGCCGTATAGGAGGCGTAACGCCTCCACGCACCACCCGATGAACGAGACATGTAACCACCTCGATCGAATGCGGTATGTCGATTTTAGTCAATATCGGGGTGCGTCGCATCACCCGAACGGGCGATAAGGCCGCGACCTTGACAGTTCCGAAGGGAAATGATACTGTCCCAGGACAGATCGATACTGCAATCGCGACGCGTCCGAAGTTCGGACATGGAAACAGGTGCAAATCCTGTACGGTCTCGCCGCTGTGAGAGAAGAGTTTTCGACGGGCCGCGCATCACAGGCGGAGTCACTGCCCCGGACGGGGCGGGAAGGCTGTCGGAAATGTGGACGCTCGAGTCAGAATACAGGCGCCGCGATGGTTGTGATTCCCGTTTGGCGAGGGACCGAACGCTCACGGCTTGTCTCGGATATCGGACGCGATCGCGACGAAATGTGCGGATGAGTTTCGGAAGGGCCTTCCTGTGCGGAGAGGCTCTTTTTTTATGGATTGCGCAAATTGGACCGGATGCGGCATGAGATATTGGATTGGGGAGACGGAAATAGTGCGGAGCCCGATATGCGGCAAGGCGAATGCGGAACGATTGTTCGATATTGCAAGGGCCTGTGGGTATTGAATATGTTTCATTCCAGTTTTTAGATCAAATCCATTATTTTAGTGTGCAGTAGCTCTCCCTCCCGAAGAAGGCCGGGCACGCCGTCGTGCCAAGCCCCGGCCCCCTCGACGAGGGGCTGTCGGCATAGCCGACTGGGGGAGTGCTGCCACGTAGCCAATTATCATGAGCGATTGGATTTATAACCGGAATAACATTCATGCTTGAAGAATCATGGGTTGGCCTGCATTAAAGCAAAGAGGAATCCCGTGATGTCCGGCGTGTGGGGCGGAGCCCCGATCAGGTAAATATGCTCGAAATGGGAGGTGTCCGATGTCGTACGGGGAACCGCTGATGGAAATGCCGAAGACGGACGGCGAAGTCCTTCTCCGCGTGGAGGCGCTCCGCGTCGCCTACGGGCGGCGCCCTCCCTGCGTGGACGGCGTCTCCTTCTCGGTGCCGCGGGGGGAGATCGTCTGCGTCGTCGGCGGGAGCGGCAGCGGCAAGTCCACGCTGCTCCGCGCGCTCATCGGCCTCTTGCCCTCCGGCGGCCTCGTCGAGGGCGGCAGCGCCTTCCTGGGCAAGCGGGAGCTGTTCCGCCTCGCGCCCTATGAGTGGTCGACGCTGCGGGGCAGGGACATCTCGGTGATCTTTCGGGACTCGTCGGGGGTCTTCGACCCGATCCACAAAATCGGCGCGCAGTTCGCCGAGGCGATCCGCGCTCACAAGCGGCTCAACGCCCGGGAGTGCGACAAGCTCACGGAAAGGGTGCTGGCGGCGGTCCGTCTCCGCGATCCGGTCGACGTCATGCGCTCCTACCCGTTCGAGCTGAGCGGCGAGGTGATCCAGCGCGTCGCCGTCGCCGCCGCCATGCTCTTCCGCCCCAAGCTGCTCCTCGCCGACGAACCGGCGGACACCCTCGACGGCGCGGGCCGCGCGGAGGTGATCTCCCTGCTCGCCGATCTGCGCAGCCGCTACGGTACGGCCATTCTGCTCGCCACCCGCGACATGGGCATCGCCGCGCGCCTTGCCGACCGGATCGGCGTCATGCAGGGCGGGCATCTGGTCGAGTGGGGGACGCGCGACGCGGTCGTCGCCGCTCCCG
>DAIRUD010000144.1:0-5651 GCA_036803565.1 Synergistaceae bacterium
AAAAAGGAAGCGGAGAAAAAAGCGGCCGGGCGAAACAAAGAGAAGCCGAGGCGAAGCGGGCGGCGCGCGAAGCCTATCTGCGCGAGACGTTGCTCGCCGGGCGCAATCTGGTCGAGGAGGGGAGATACCGTGGCGCGATCGACGTGCTCAAACCGTTTCTCGTCGAAAACCCCGGTTCCGCCGACGGCTGGTATTGGATCGCCCGCGCGCACCATGCGCTCGGCGACTACGAGCGAGCACAGAACGCGACGAACAACGCCCTGCGGATCGATCCGCAATATCCGCTGCTGGCCAAGACCCCGAACGGCATCCAGCCCATGCCGAAACTGACGAAGCAGCAGATGAAGGAGCCGCGCCCCTCGATGTCGGTCCTCCCCGTGAAGCAGCCGATGCCGGTGCGCATCGCCCTGGAGCCGGTGACGATCTCCTTTCCGCGCCTCGTCCCCGGCGACAAACGCGACGCGGAAACGCGCGATACCCGCGGCAACCCGGAGTACCGGGCCTACGAGGGGCACGATTTCAAAATCACGATGCAGGCGGACGGAAAGAGCCCCCGGGAATTCGGGTATACCGGGCCGGAGACCGTCTACTACGATCCGGCCACCAACGCCTATCTCCTGATGCTGCCGCCGCACCGCACCGCCTCGGCGGGGGGGACGGCGGCGCGGGGGCGCGCGGAGACGACGTATTTCGACCCGGCGACGCACTCCTACCTCATCCTGACGGAGACGACCGACTACCTTCTGCCGCCGGGCGCGGAGGGATCCGGTGCGGCCTTCTACCGCGCCGAGGATCGGACCTACATCATCGTGCGCCCGGACGGCGAGCGCGTCTTTTTCGAACCCGTTCCGGAGGGGTCGGAACCGGGGTCCTACGACCCCAATACGGGCGCGTACCTGCTCTACGAGCCGTATCCGCCGCTGACGCGCGCACAGACGGTCCACTGGCAGCAGAGCGAACGGTTCAACGAGATCTCCCGCTGGCGCTTCCGGGTGGACCGCATGGCCATCCTGACCCACCCGCGCGTCCCGATCGCCTGGAAGGGCCTGCGCCCCTACGAGGTGTATTTCTGGACGGGCAGCGAGTGGGCGCGCGTTCGCAGGCAGCGGGAGGGCTTCGCCTCCTACGCGGAGTCCTACGACGAAATCCTCGCCCGGGCGCAGGAGGATATCGCATCCGTGCTCCGGGAGCGCGGCTTCTCATGGCGGGAGAGCGACACGCCCGCGCTCGCCGCCTGTGCTTCGCTCATGCGCTATGCCTGGCAGGGGGACATCGACCTACGGCCGGCGAAAAAACGGGTGCATCGCGACGACGAGCAGCAGGAGGCGAGAAAATACACGGACGAGATGCAGAAGCTCTCGAACGAAAACTGATACCCGCTCGCGGGCGATCGGGGTTTCGTCGACCCCCTGCAAACGCGCGCGCAGGCAGCCCCGGAAATTGCCATGCTCGATGGATCCGACCGCAATTTGGTATGAGGCGTTTTCCGAAAAGGAAAAGCCGCCGTCTGCAACGGACCGGCGGCTTTCGTTTTTCCGCGCAAACGATTGCGCCGTTTTTCGTTCATCATATATACTCTCCTCGGACATGGACCGCGTCGCGAACCTTGGATGACAGAGGTGATATCGATGAACGCCCGTTCCACGAAAATACCGCGCCACCGCGCACGGAGAGCGATTTCGCTTTGGCTCGCCGCGCTCCTGCTGTTTCTAGTATCGCCACCCTTGTCGATTCTCCACGCCCAGGAAAGGCCCCGCTCGGAAGATTACGTCGAGCAGCGCATCCGCACGCTCTCCGAGGACGAGCGGCGCGGCGGGATCGTTCTCGTCCTGTCGGGAGGGGGCACGAAGGGATTCGCGCACATCGGCGTCCTCAAAATCCTCGAGCGGGAGAACATCCCCATCGTCGGCATCGTGGGGACGAGCATCGGCTCGGTCATGGGCGGGCTCTACGCCGTGGGCTACAACGCGGACGAGCTGCACGAGATCATCTCGAGCACGAACGTCATGGGCCTCATCGCGGACACGGGGACCAAGCTCAAGCCGGACGCGGGCGACCACCGCCCGATGGGGGAGAGCGCGACGCTCTATCGGCGGACGATGGACAAGGATTTCCACCGGACCGGACCGATGGGCATCATGCAGGCCACGTCTCTGGTCAGCTTCCTGACCAAATACACCGGCCACCTCCAGACGACGGATTTCAACGATCTCCCCATTCCCTTCGCCTGCGTCGCGACGGACATCACGACGGGGCGCGCCGTCGTCATGCGCCACGGCAACCTCGCCTCCTCGATCCGCGCCTCCATCGCCATTCCCGGCCTGTTCGAGCCGGTGCCGCTGGACAACACGCTGCTGGTCGACGGCGGACTGGTGGCCAACCTTCCCGTGGCGATCGCCAAGGAAATCTTCCCCGGCTATCCGATCGTCGCCGTCTCCCTCTCCGGCACCTCGATCGAGAAACCGACCGAGCGCATCACCAACGTCGTGGACGTGCTGATGCAGACGCTGGATATCATGACGGTCGACCAACTGAAGGCCAACGAGGAGCTCGCGGACCTCGTCATCTACCCCGACGTGAACGAGTTCGGCATGCTCGACGCCGTCGGCTACGACACGATCTATCAGCGCGGCTACGACGCGGCGGAGGCGAACGAGAAGCGGATCGTGGCCATCTCCCGCAAAGCGCCGCCGCCGCCGATCGCGCCCCCGGAAATGCGTATGCCGCGCATGGTCCGCAGCGTCCGCGTCGAGGGCCTGCACGCCCGCGCCGCCTGGGACATCGAAAAGACCTACCGTCACTGGGTGGGGCACCCGTACGACGTCGATCAGGTGAACCAGGCGATGGACCGCCTCGCCAAGCGGGAGGAGATCGCGACGATCGACGTCGATACCTACACCGCCGAGGGCGGCGCGCCGAACGAAATCGACGTCGTCTTCTCCGTGGAAAAGCGCGCACCCTACGAGTTCTCCGTCGGCGGCTACACCAGCAACATGCACTCGCACCGCTGGGTCTCCCTCATGGCGACGGGTAGAGATCTCGCCGCCGACGGCGACTCCGCCACCCTCGAAGGCCGCGTCGGCGATTCGGAGTGGGGTGCCGCCCTGCGCTATTTCACGCCCCTCATGAACGAGCGGCAGTGGGGCTTCTCGCTCGGCGCGCGGAAGGACGAGTACACGCCGCACGGCATGGACACCTATTCCCTCGAACGCTACTCGCTGCGGGCCATGCACTACAAGGAGAACCTGAACGACCGCATCGGCCTGGGCTTCGCCGTGGAGAACACGAACGCCACGGGGCAGGACGACAAGACGGCGTGGGGACCGTATCTCTACTTCAACAAGGACACGCTCGACAACCTCCTGACCCCCACGCGGGGCTACACCTTCAACACGCAAGTCTGGTGGAACACCGAGGACATATGGGTCTCCCGCACCCGCCTCACGGCATACATGCCGCTGCGGAGCAACGTACACTTCATCCTGAACCTCGGCCTGGAGACCGGTGACGCCGACCACCAGGCTTACCGCGCCCTGCTCGGCGACCAGGAGGAGCTGTTCAGCCTGGCGCGGCACCCGTACGTCGGAGATCAGGCCGCCTGGGCGCACCTCGGCATCGGCAGGAATTTCTACAGTTCCTGGTGGGGCTCCCTGCGCGGCGAGTTGTTCGCCTCCTACGGGCTGGTCATGGACGACTGGAACCGCACGGAGGACGCCTGGGAGACCGGCCTGGCCTTCAAGATCCCGGGGCAGTTCATGAACGCGCAGGTCATCTTCGTGTACAGCGACGAGCAGGAGTTCACAGTGGGCTTTACGCTCGGCAACCCGCAATGGTGGTCCTCGCCCTTGCCCTGACGATTTTCGCGGCGGGCGGCGGGTTGACACCCCGCCCTCATACGGCAACCCAGCGCTGGTAAATGCGGAGGCCGTGTCGCGCGGCCTCCATTTTTTTGACGATCGATCATCGCTCGGCGATTCCTTCATGTCTACAAAAAGAAGCACTATGCATACCCAAAATTGTATAGTATAATCGAAATAATTTGTGCGATATCGAACGGCATGCGGAAGGAGACGGAGTTGGAGAACGAGGAACGATTCGAATTGGTTTCGCCCTGGCCGGTGGCGGGGGATCAACCCGAGGCCATCGCGCGCCTGTGCGCGGGATTCGCGGCAGGGGCTCCGGACAAAGGGACGTGGCAGACGCTGCTGGGCGTCACCGGCAGCGGCAAGACCTTCACGATGGCCAACGTCATCGAGAAATTGCAGCGGCCGACGCTCGTCATGGCCCCCAACAAAACGCTCGCGGCGCAGCTGTACAGCGAGTTCAAGGATTTCTTCCCGAACAACGCCGTGCACTACTTCGTCAGCTATTACGACTACTACCAGCCGGAGGCCTACGTCCCGGCGCAGGACATCTATATCGAAAAGGACGCTTCCATCAACGACCGCATCGAGAAGTTGCGCCTCGCCACGACGAAGGCCCTGATCGAACGCCGCGACGTCATCGTCGTGGCCAGCGTCTCCTGCATCTACGGCCTGGGCAAGCGCAAGAACTACGAGGACGCCGTCTTCCGCTTCGCCGTGGGCGACGTCTGGAACCGCCGCGACTTCATGATGCGCCTGCTGGACAACTATTACCAGCGCAACGACACGGCGTTCGCGCCGGGCGTGTTCCGCGTGCGCGGGGACGTGCTGGAGCTCTATCCCTCGTACAGCGACACGGCGCTGCGCATCGGCTTCTTCGACGACGAGATCGAGCGCATCGACGAGATCGACCCGGTCTCCGGCAAGAGCCTGCTGGTGAAACCGGCGGCCTCCATCTTCCCGGCCAAACACTACGTCACGACCGCGGACGCCATCGCCGAGGCTAAGGTCAAGATCGAGGCGGAGCTGGAGGAGTGCGTCCGCAGGCTGGAGGAGGGCAACCGGCTGCTCGAAGCCCAGCGGCTGGCCAGCCGGACCAAGTACGACCTGGAGATGCTGACCGAGGTGGGCTACTGCTCGGGCATCGAGAATTACTCCCGTTTCCTCGACGGCCGTGCGCCGGGGGAGACGCCGGGCACGCTGATGGACTTCTTTCCCGACGACTTCCTGCTCTTCCTCGACGAGTCGCACATGACGATCCCCCAGATCCGCGGCATGTACAACGGCGACAAGGCGCGCAAGGAGGTACTGGTGGAGCACGGCTTTCGCCTGCCCTCCTGCCTCGACAACCGCCCCCTGCGCTGGGAGGAGTTCACGCAGTTCATGCGCAACGTCCTCTTCGTCTCGGCGACACCGGGGGACTATGAGATGGAGCATTCCGCAACCGTTGCCGAGCAGCTCATCCGCCCCACCGGCGTCCCCGATCCGGAGATCGAAATACACCCGGCGACGGGGCAGGTGGATCACCTGATGGCCGAGCTGCGCGCGGTCGTCGAGGCGGGGGAGCGCGCCATCGTCACGACGCTGACGAAGCGCTCGGCCGAGGACCTGGCGAAGTATTACGCGGAACTGGGGATGAAAGTGCAGTACATCCATTCGGAGATGGACACCTTCGAGCGCGCGGAGATCCTGCGCGACCTGCGGCTCGGCGTCTACTCCGTGCTCATCGGAGTCAACCTGCTCCGCGAGGGTATCGACCTGCCGGAGGTCTCCCTGGTGGCCATCACC
>DAIRUD010000145.1:0-5611 GCA_036803565.1 Synergistaceae bacterium
CAGCCGCCGATGATCGGAATCGGCTCCGGGTCGAAGACCATGCCGCAGGCGGGGTATTTCTTCCGCCCCGCCTCGGCGACCCGCTCGCCCAGGGCGGCGTCCGTCGCACTGAGTTTCAGCTTCACCGGCGCGGCGTCGTCCAATCCCCGGGCGGCGGACAGGGCGAGCGCGGCCAGGACATCCGCATAATCCGGGCGCTCGCGGAAACGGATCAGGCCGTCCTGAAAGCGTTTCAGCGCCTCGGTCAGCAGGCGGTTCTGCTGGCGCAGCGCCTCGGTCGTCTTCTCCCGCTCGGCGGACAAGATCTGCCGGCGATGGATCTCCTCGGAACGCGTCTTGGCGTCGGCGAGCACGGCGGCGGTCTCCCGTTCGAGAGAGGCCATCTCCTTCGCCAGCCACGCCTCGGCGGACTTTCGGGCGTCCGCGAGCAGGGCGGCGCGCTCCGTGTTCGCCTGTTCCAGAATGATGTTCTGCAGTGTCATGATTTTTTCGTTCGCGATATCGTTCATTCGATTTTCACCCCGATTGCCTCCCGCACGTACCTCGTCAAGAAATCGGGACTGCGCTTCGTGCCGTGCCTGTCCGGAACGACAACGACGATCGGCAGATCCCCCTGTTCGCGCACCCTCTGCATGATATCCGGCGTCATCTCGGTGATCTTCTCCGTGACGACGAGTATGGCGACATCCTCCATCAGCATCGCGGCCGTCACGGCGCGGGCGGCTTCCTCCCCCGTGCGGACCACGACGCCTTCGATCCCGGCAAGGCGCATCCCGACGAGCGTATCGTGATTGTCGCTGACCAGATAGGCGCGCACAGGAACTCCCCGTCAAGCCAGCTTCGTAAAGATCATGATGGAAATGACGATGCCGTAGATGGCGACGCTTTCCGCCAGGCCGACGTAAATCAGCGTCTTGCCGATCGCCTCCGGCTGTTCGCCCAGCAGGCCCAAGGCCGCCGAACCGACGCTGCCCAGCGCCACCCCGGCGCCGACGCAGGCAAGCCCCGTGGACAGGGCCATGCCGAGGAATCCGAGGCCGTAACCCAGGCCGTCCAGGGGAGCGGCGGTCGCCCCCGCTCCCTGCGCCGTTTCCGCGGCTCCCGCCGGGAGCGCGGCGAACACGCAGAGCGCGCCGGTCAGAACGAGCGCGACCGAAAGGGCGGTTATGCAGATGAAGGTCGTCCTTCCGCCGCGATAACGCCTGCGGTGCATGGCCACTCCCAGAGCGATCGTCCCAGCCACTGCGGAAATACTCAAAAACAGTCCGAACATCTCAACACCATCTCCTTACGCAAATGCTTTGATCTCGTTATTTTTTCTATCCCTTTTGCGCCGACTTCTCGCGCTTCCAGGTGACGGGATGGAAGACGCTGCCGCCGCCGTGATAGAACTTGCCGAAGAACTCGTAATACTCCAAGCGCAGAACCTGTATAAAAACGATCATCCCCTCCAGGCCGATGATGAGAATGTTGCCCAGGATCAGGACCACACCCTTGAAGACGATGCCGCCCGGCCTGTGCGCGAGCAGGTTGGAGATCGCCATCACGGCGAAGGAAAGCGCGACGTGGTTGACGGCGAAAGCGCCCAGGCGGATGAAGGAGACCGTGTTCGTGAAGTAGTTCAACAGGTTGTGGAAGACCTCGAACACCTGCATCGCCGCGCCTTCTTTCTCGACGTGCTGATGCAGCAGCGTCCGCGCGAGAAAATCGCGGAATAGCGTCAGGACGAGCAGGCCGATGATCACGATCCAGAGATAGTCCACGGGAAAGGGAATCGCGATGCCCATGGCGGAGATGTAGATCGCCGCGGCCGCTCCCCAATAGACGAAAAGCCCGGCGAGCCCCTGCCCGTCGAACAGCAGACGGCCGAAGTCCTTCTCGCGATAGCGCACCACCATGTTGAGGATCATGCCCACGCTGATCATGATCATCCCCACGAGGATGGCCACGGAAAAGAGCGTTCCCGTATCGTGCATCGGCGAGAGCCAGACCGCCGGGATGACGCCCTCGACCCCCATGATGCTGCCGTAGAGGAAGCCGAAGACGACCGAGCTGATCGACGCGCTCTTCATCACGTAGGCGAGCGAACGGCTGAGGATGCGCTTCTTGCCGAGGAAATGCGCCGCGGCGTAGAGGACCGCGCCATGTCCGACGTCTCCGAACATGAAACCGAAAAAGAGGATGAAGGTGACCGCCACGAAGGGAGAGGGATCCACCTCGCCGTACGAGGGCACGCTGTACAGGGCGACCACGTCCTGGAAAGCGCGCACGAGGCGGTTGTTGCGCAGCATGGTGGGGATGCGCACCCCCGCGTAGGGGATATCCTTCACCTGTTCGGCGATGATCGAGGTCTGGGGCGCGTCCCGCTCCAGCCTGTCGCGGATCGCGTGATAGGTATCCTCCGGGATCCAGCCCGAGAGGACATACATGCCGCCGATCTCGCCGCGCCCCTTGCACAGGTCGTAGACCCGCTGCATCGTGTAGAGCATCGAGTACATCTTTTCGTACTCCGCCCGATTTTCCTTCAGGATGTTTTGCGCCGCGTTCTCCAGGCCGTTGATCGACTTCTCGTGCATGGCGATGGAGCGCTCGAGGTGCTGCAAGGGTTCCTCCGACGGCAGCTGGTCGAGCACCTCCGCGAGCGGGAACTCCTTGAAGTACACCGCGTCCAGTATTTTTCGCGCCCCCTCGCGATAACCGGGAACCGTGAAGACCAGCGCCCAGACGTTTTCCCGCGAGCGGGAAAGCTCCGTCACCAGAAGCGGCGTCTCCTGCGTCGTCTCCTCGAGGCGCGTGTAGTTCTCGCGGGACAGGCGGCCGAAATAGGGTGTGGCGAAACGCGTCTCCGCCAGCTCGCGCGGCTTCATGTCCAGCTTCTCCAACGCCTCCACGTAAGAGCGGGTCGCCTGGAGGCGCTCCAGTTCGTCCAGAAGCACCTCCCTCCGCTTGTTCCACGTCTCCAGCTTGGAGGTGATGCCCAGCACCGCCCCCCTGACCTTTTCATAATGGAACCCCGGCTCCAGGGGAACGGGCTCGGGTTCGGGCAGAAACTCGCCGGCGGCCTTCCACACGGTGGACATCCTCGCCAGCAGATCGTCGTACGGGTTGTCCGATTCCGTCGTCACGCGCGAGCGAATGCTCCTGTCGTCCACCAGAAAATCCATCGGGATCGGCTGAAAACCGCCCGACAGGACCATCTCGCGCGCCACCGGCTCCATTTCGTTTTGCGGCCCCACCATCGTGAGGGCAATCATTTTCAATACTGCCATTCCGCTTCACCTCCCGCAAGAATGGGACGAATGAGATACTCCGCTGCAAGCCGCCTGTCGTAGCCGTATCGCACGCTCTCTATGATGCGCGTAATGTCGTTGAGCTCGAATTCCTTCAGCACGAAATACCCCATGGCCGTGTGGAAATCGGGCGAACCGGTGGAAAAAACCTTGTGCGCCTGTATGTGCAGGAAACGCTTGATGTTGCGGTCCAACGCAAGCTGGATCGCATCACCCTGCAGCCCCTCCTCGAAGATCGCCGCGTAGACCGGGTACTGCTCCTTCAGGCGCCCCGAGATCTCCTCGAACGAACTTACGTGGGAGACCGAACGGAGGAACGGCAGCGAGACCTTGTAACGTACGGGCAGCAGGCGGGTCAGCGTCTCCGCCGGCGTCAGGTTGTAGAATTCCAGCGCGCGGTAGAGGAAGTAGAGATTGTAAAGGTCGACGCGCATGCCGAAAATCGGCAACAGCATCTCCCGCTCCCCGCGCTCCAACTTGTGCAGACAGGCCCACAATTCCGATTCGATATACGAATCCAGCGCCATCTCCATCGAGAAAAGGCTTTGCTCCATCCCGCTCTCCAACCGCTTCATCGGTTCCACCAACACCTTGTGATAAGGCGTGCCGCGCAAGACATCCGCGGCCTCGGCGAAATCCCGGGCGCCCAGGAGATTGTCGTAGGCCACCTTGGAGGAGTGAATCGGATAAAGCCTGCGGCGCAAATCCTCGCGATCCGACCGGTGCGCGGCGACGTAGCGGAAAATACTCTTGAGGTTTTCCGCCTCGTAGCGCAGCATCCAGGTGCGGAAAAAACGATCCCTGGGGTTGCCCAGATGTTGCTGGAAATGCTCCGCCTCCTGCATGAGGCTGTCCTTGACCGCACCCTCCAGATCGTAGCGGTGGGGTTCCGGAGGAAGCGTGGAAAGGACGTCCGCATAGGCAGTCCGCACCAGCTTCTGCGCGACCTCCACGACGGTGTCGCTGCCCAACAACATCCAATACTCGTCCGCGGTAAGAAGGCGGCTGAAGAGCACGTGCGCCTTCACACCGACGGAGATGCGTTCCCCCCGGGAGAAATAGGACAACCTAATCGCCTCCGGCCAGAATCCTGTCCGCCGTCTCCGTCAAAAGCGCCCCGATGACGGCATCCACATTCTCCTCGAAACGCTTCGCCGCCCGGCCGCGTTCCTCGCGCCCCAGGGACAGGATCTGTTCGGCTTCGGTCTGCGCCGCGGCGAGCGCGTTCGCCATCATGCTCTTGGCCTGCTCCCGGGCCGCCGCCATGCGGCTTTCCCGGTCCGGCATGAAGATCTCCTGGGTCGTCTTCATCACCCCGGCGGCTTCGTTCTTCGCGTCGCCCACAATCCGCTTGGCCTCGCTTTCCGCCCCCAGCAGGACGGACAGCACTTCCTGCAGCGCAGTGCTCATTTCCCACTCCCCCTCAAGCGTATCGCCATGGTCCGGCACACGTGCATCATACCGCTTTTTTCTCCGCCGCGTCCCTTTTTTCCCGTGCGGCCTTGGCGATCTTCATCCGGACGAAATCCTCCCGGTCGCCCTCCTCCAGAACGTCCGTGATAAAGGCCGCCTCCGCCTTGTTGGCCGGGATGACGACCTTTTCCAGAGCGTTGACGCGCCGGTGCGTCTTGCGAATCTGCACCGCCAGGCGGTAGACGCTCGTCTCCACCTCGGCCAGGTGCAAAAGGGTCAGCAATACCTTGCGGAAAAGAAGATAGGCCTCGTCCATAGCCCCCGTCGATTCGTGAAAAGAATAGCTCGGCCGGATGGAACAGTCCAGCTCGTCGATATCGGGAATCTCCACCCCCATGACGGAGCGCAGGCGGACGACGATCTCGTCGGTCAGGGGAACGGAGAGCGCGATGTCCTCCACGCGGTCGATGCCCAGCGATACGTTGGCCTGCCGCAACGCCGCATAGGCGTCGCGGAACACCGTCACGACATCCTCCTGCAAGCTCTTCGCGCTCTCGACGTGCTTGACGAGTTCCATCATCAGCACCTGGCGCTTCTGCTCCAGCAGGTCGTGTCCGTTCTGCGCCTGCTGGGTGGCTCGTTGCAACTTGACGAGATTGCCCCTGGTGGGGGCCAATTTCCTTGCCATATGCGACCCTCCGGTAAAAATACAGTAGGAGGCGACACCCCGCGTCCAATGGGATATAATACGGTGCGTCGACCCTCCGTCTCCAGGCTGATTCTAAACCTCTTATCGACAAAAATACAAGGGGTTTCTCTGAGAATACACGGGCTACATCAATTCACACGATAAAGGGAGAAATAGCATGTTTTTTTTGATTATAAGCGGAACAGAATTATCAAAAACG
>DAIRUD010000146.1:0-5592 GCA_036803565.1 Synergistaceae bacterium
CCGGCGGGGCAGCCGAGCCGAGCGGAGAAGAGACGTTCCGCAGTTGCACCACCCCAACAACGCGCGCGAAGGGGGCGCTTCGCCCCCTTCCCACCCGCGCGGGCAGCTACGGTCCTTTCCACCTTTTCTAGAAACGAGGTGTCACCGAATGAATGGATTTGTCGCTTTTCTGAAACGGGTCGACGAAAAGCTCACGCGGCTGGAGGAAGCGCTCGTCGCCGCCTTGCTCTTCGTCATGACCGCGGTCATATTTATCTCCGTCGTGGAACGTTTTATTCTGAAAATGGGCATCACCTGGATCGAGGAATTCGCCAGATATCTCAGCGTCTGGGCGGCCTTCATCGGCTCCGGCCTGGCGGTGAAAAAATGCGCGCACATCGGCATCGAGGCCTTCGTGCAGATCCTGCCGGAAAAAGTGCGCTACTATGAGGATCGGCTGGTCGACCTGATCGGCATCGTCTTCGCCGTCGTGATCTTCGTCGTCGGCGTCGACTTCCTCGGCAAACTGATCGACAGCAACCAGCTCTCCCCGGCGCTGCGCATCAACATCGCCTGGGCCTACGCGGCGGTGCCCGTCGGCTGCGGCCTCATGGGCGTCCATTACGTCATCCGCTTCGTCACCGGCCTCTTCGACCGCCCGCCGGTTTGCGAGTGCGAGGACAAGTGGGGGGTGTAGGAGATGGTGACCCAGGTCCTCTTCTGCGCGCTCGCCGTACTCTGCGTCCTCAACGTCCCGCTGGCTATCTGCATGGGGCTGGCCTCCTTCCTGGCGCTCTACGTGGACGGCAGCGTCCCGCTGCTGCTCCTCGTCCAGCGCATGTTCACCGGCTCCGACTCGTTCACCTTGCTGGCCATCCCCCTGTTCATGATCGCCGGGCGGCTGATGGAGTGGGGCGGCATCTCCAAGCGCCTGATCAACCTCTCCATGAACGTCGTCGGCGGCATGTGGGGCGGCCTCGGCAACGTCGCCGTGCTGGCCTGCATGTTCTTCGCCGCCATCTCCGGCTCGGCCCCGGCGACCGTCGTCGCCATCGGCTCGATCATGGTCCCGGCGATGGTCAAGGACGGCTACGACAAGGCCTTCTCCGTCGCGCTGCTGGCGGCGGCGGGGATCATCGGCGTCATCATCCCGCCGAGCATCCTCTTCGTCTCCTACGGCGTCTCCCTCGGCACCTCCATCGGCAAGCTCTTCGTCGCGGGCGTCATCCCCGGCTTCTTCATGGGCATCTCGCTGATGCTCGTCTGCTACATCACGGCCCGCAAACGGGGCTGGAAGAGCCATATCCAACCGACCTTCAAGGGCTTCCTGCAAGCGCTGGGAGAATCCTTCTGGGGGCTGCTGATGCCGGTGATCATCCTCGGCGGCATCTACAGCGGCCTCTTCACCCCCACCGAATCGGCGGCGGTGGCCTGCGTCTACAGCGTCTTCGTGGGCATGTGCATCTACCGGGAGTTGTCCCTGAAAAACCTCTACATCAGCCTCTACGAGGCGGGCACGACCTCGGCCATGGTACTGTTGATCATCGCCACGGCCACCGCCATGGGCTGGATCTTGACGACGGAGCAGATCCCCGTCCGCGTCGCGGAATCCCTCTCCAACCTGGCGCAGAGCAAGTATTCGCTGCTGCTCTTCCTCAACCTGATGTTGCTGGTGACCGGCTGTCTGATGGAGCCCAACGCGGCCATCATCATCCTCGGCCCGATCTTTCTGCCGCTGCTGCAACAGGCCGGGATCGACCTCGTGCACTTCGGCGTGGTCATGGTCGTCAACATGGCCATCGGCATGCTGACGCCGCCGCTCGGCGTCAACCTCTTCGTCGCCCAGAGCCTGCAAAAGGAGGTCTCGATCAAGCACATCGTGGTCGCCGCGCTGCCGATGCTGGGCATCCTGCTCCTCAACCTGCTCCTCTTCACCTACGTGCCCGCCCTCTCCACGGTATTGCTGAAGTTCGTCAAAGTGTAGACGACGGGCGGGAGACAAGGTCAACAGGATAGAATAATCGCAAGAGCCGTGGGGCACATCTTCCCACGGCTCTTGCGCACACGACGGCAATTTTATCGAGGTTCCGCCGTTGCCGCCCAAGGATTTCGAGTACACGAAGGCGAGGCGTTCATCGGCGTTATCGACCGGGCGCGCCCTGCCTTATTCTATTTCTAATTAAAATAGTACGCAATAAACATCGAAACATATTACTATTACGCGTATCATGAAAATTATTATGAGCATCATGAATTAAAAACAGAATTATTCCGTTTCCCGATCAATCAATGATTTCATGCGGGGCGGGCCTACCTTGACTACCCTTGGCGACGCCCCTTCCTGATGAAGGTGGGGCATGCCGTCGTGCCCGCCCCCCTCGACGAGGGGACTGTCGGCAGAGCCGACTGGGGGAGCGCTGCCACGTGCCCAATCATCATGCGCGATTGGATTGATAACTGGAATTAACCGCGACACCCAGCGCGCGATCGCGGGCTTCCGGCGAGAGATCACCGGTTCCCTCGGCGCGCGGTTGGCGCGCCGGGCGGGCTGCACAAGCGAACGACCGCAACGCCGCCCAGGAACAAAGAACGGAGGGGCGCAACCGCGCCCCTCCGCTTCGTTCCCGTATTCGTGCGGTCGCCGTGCTAGCCGCGCTTCCTCCGCAGGAAGGCGCAGCCCGCCAGCGCCAGCAGCGCGCCGAAGCCCGCGTCGCAGCCACCGCCGCCGCCGCTGCTCCAGCTCCCGTCGTCGCCGCCCTCGTTGCCCTCATTGCCGGGGTCCGTCGGGTTGGTCGGGTCCGGATCGGGGTTGGGGTTGTTGGTGACGCTGACCACGAAGGGACTGGCGAAGCTGTAGGCGATGCCGTCGACCTTGGCGATGATGTAGTACGTCGCGTTGCCCAGGTTGGAGTAGGTCACGGTGTCCGTGTAGCCCTCGCTGTTGGTCCGCTTGACCTGGCCCTTGACCACCACGCCGTCCTCCACCTCCAGGGTGAAGGTGATGTCGCGGTTGGCGACGGGCACGTCGTTGGAGGTCAGGCGCGCGTAGACCTTGATACCGGTACCGTTGCCGTCCGAGGACGGGAACATGTAGAGGATCGGCCCGCTCGGCGCGACGTAGTCGTAGCTGAGGGTGATCTCGCCGGTGTAGAAGGGGTTCGCGCCCTTGGGGCTCTCCACCAGGATCTTGTAGGTGCCCGTGGGCAGCCCGAAGGACTGGAAGTCGAGCACCGACACGCCGTCCACGATGGTCGCCTTGGTGCGGTAGCTGCGGGTGTTGCCGTCCTCGTCCTCGAAGATGACGTTGACCGTCGCGCCCTCGTGGATCGTCGGGTACTTGAAGGTGACCTTCACGTTGTCGTTGGTCTGCGCGATGTCCGCGACGTCGTCGGGGTCGACGACGATGGTCACGTTATACTGCGACAGGTTGTACTTGGTCGGGTTCTGGTCGCCGCTCTTGAGCACGGTGACCGTGCCGCCCGCGACGTCGGTGTCCAGCAGGTCGGTCATATCCAGCTCGACGTCCTTCTTGCCGGGGTCGGTGCCACCAGGGCCGCCGGAACCGGGGGCCTTGAGCGGATAGCCGATGTAGATAATATCATTCTCTACAAAGACTTCAATATCGCTTGTCGGCACGTTCCCGCCCTTAAAGGAAACGACAATATTGGTAATGCCGTCCACACCCGGAACATAAGGACCGGTGCCCGCACCGCTATTCAGGAAAACACTATTTGCCGTCACATTCTCGATGGATACCAATTTAAGGTATCCTCTGCCAGCTGTTGTACTATAAAAAACACTGCTCGGCGCATCGACTTCAATATTCAAGTCATCGGCATTCGCCTTGTCAAACGTCTCAAGTCTCAGAGCAGCCGGGGTTTCGTTCGGAGAGCCAACAGGGAAATCGCTTGAAGTAGTTCCAAAGTTCGCAGCAGTTGCGGGGATTTTAATCGTCGCGTCATCTTCGAATTTGGCGGTGACCGTCGGGTTGTTGGCCGTGTTCGCCGCCCGCAAATCCCATGTCGGCCCCGAAGCGAAGACGACAGTCGAGTCTGCGCCGCTGCCGGTGGTACCAACATTGATCTTCACCGCATTATTACCATCACGGATCGAATGCGGGTAATAAAACTTCATAATGCCGCGTTTTATGTCATATCGCGCGGCAGCGTAACTATATCCCGCGAAAGCCTGAAAGAGATTCTGGGGATTGGGGATACCGGCAAGAGGATTTGCGGGGGAACCGGGGTCGCGCGCCGCATCAAGAACAACCGCCGTGATATTGGCCTGCAAGTCTCCCTTGTAAATATTGCCATCCGCATCGTCATAACCGATAAACGGAGTAAGGTAAAGTGTGTTTGCCCCGGCTCCAGCCAAAGTCAACTGCCCTTCGCCGTGAACTCCGTTGAAATAACGATTACCTGTTGCATCTCTGGCATCATGGATTTTCGCGTTTGCAAGAATCTCAAGACGCGGAGAACCGGTTTGCTTTGTGTGATCGAGTTGAACAGGCTGAGATTCGCGCGCTTGAAGCGTCCCGGCAACACCGTCCGGGTTGACATCCGTAAGAAATGAATTTTCGGGGACGGAAACCTTCGCGTGGATATGAGGAATCTCGATAATCGGGTTGCCACTCAGTTGATCAACTGTCAGCGTTCCGCTTGTCGCATGCGCCATAAGGGTACCAACATTATTCCCGGAACCGCCGCTCAGTTTCATGATGTTGTGGTCCCCTGCGTAGCTGGTATAAAATTTTGCTCCGCCAAGGGGGGAGCATCGTTCGCCAAATCGATTGCGATTTTACCATCCAGCCGATTGGTGTTGAAATCGAGAACACCTTTCCTGCCAATTTTCAACTCCGTTCCGCTTATTGTATTGACGGTATCGTTGGTATATGACCGCACATCAACCGATATTCCCTGAAGAATAGAAATATGCATGGCGGTCGCAGCCTGTTCGAGATATAAATCTTCTAGCCGCACGTTGGAATTTGTGGAAAACTCCGTCTGCGCATGGCGTACCCTCAAAACGGGTATACCCAAAAGATTGTTGGGTATGGAAAGATCGGTATGGGCTGTCACATTACTACCTATCTCAAGCCTTGCTTTTCGAGCGGTGTAATTGCTTGTCGTGCCAAGCGTTACGCTGCCTGCGGGATGTGTACCCTGCGGGCCAAAAGGGCTTGTGCTGGAATCCTGGACACTCAAAGTTCCATTTTCAACATAAGTCCCTCCTGTGTAGCGGACACGGAAGCCGGAAGGAGCAGGAATTTCTGTTGTATTAATTGTGAGCTTTTTCCCCGAGGTATCTGTCGAATCGTAAAGTCGGAGGACATTCCCAGCCCGACCTATGTAAAGGTAATAAGTACCCGAGTAAGGGTTCCCAAAATCGTTATCAGTCCATGTGTATGATGCAGGACTAAATGTTAAATTATTACCCTTGAGATCAATCATTCCCGTCGGAACTTCATTACGGGGATTATCAAAAGCAGAAAGCCCCGAATAACCACCGGAATAATTTCCGGTTCCACCGGCGGTAGAGTTTAACAACACCCCAAGCTTGATTATCGAATCACTATCGACGTCCGCAACAGGAGTGTCGGTAGTATGAGTAAGA
>DAIRUD010000147.1:0-5568 GCA_036803565.1 Synergistaceae bacterium
GCGGCGGAATGCGCGCGCCGCTTCCTGCCCGATCATAAGCCGCGAATACCCGCGGCTCTCGACTACGCTTTCGCTTTCTTCCGGCTGTACGGCGTCCCCGCCAGCGGCAGGCGGTCGCGGAATATTCCGTCGAAGCGCTTGTAGGCGAGCGCGATCGCCGGGGCGGGCGGCACGAGGACGATTTCCCCCACACCCTTGGCGCCGTAGGCGAAGTTCTCCGGCGCGCCGTCCACGCACGCCTCGATAACCGTCTCGATCTCCGGCATGTCGGATGCGCGCCAGAGGCCGAGCGTCCCGAACTTCGCGCGCGGGATTCCGCCCTCGATCTGTAAATCCTCGGTCAAGGCGTAGCCCAGGCCCATGGCGACGCCGCCGTGAACCTGCCCCTCGACGTTCACCGGATTGATCGCCTGCCCGACGTCGTGGCAAGCCACGAACTTCTCCACCCGCCCCTCGTCGTCGAGGATGCAGACGTGCGTCGCATAGCTGTAGGCGACGTGGCTGACCGGGTTTTCCTTATCGCAGCCCATCGGGTCGGTCGGGGAGGTGAATTCGTTGTAATAGCTGTTCCCCTCCAGTTTCCCGATGTCGCCATCGGCTTTCTTCAGGTCGTCCATAAACTGTACACAACACATCCGCGCCGCCTCGCCGGTGAAGAGCGTCTGCCGCGACGCCGTCGTGGTTCCGCTGTCCGGCGTCAACCAGGTGTCGGGCGGCGCGACCTGGATGCTCGACATCGGCAACCCGGTGGTGTGGCTGGCGATCTGAACCAGCGCGCTGCCGATCCCCTGACCGATGCAGGCGGCGCTGGTATAAATGACCAGCCCACCGTTGCGCACCTCGACCCGCACCCGCCCGGTATCCGGAACGCCCACACCGAGCCCGCTGTTCTTCAAACCGCAGGCGACCCCGGCGTAGGGGCTGGAATCGTAGTACGGTTTCGCCGCACGCAACGTCTCCCGGATCTGCGTATCCGGCGCCGCGATCTGTCCGTTGCCCATGACGTCGCCCGGCACGATCACGTTGCGGTCGCGGATCTCCCAATAATCGATCCCGACCGCCTCGGCCAGGAGGTTCATCATCTGTTCGACCGCGAACGCCGACTGCGTCACGCCGAACCCGCGAAACGCACCGCTGGGCGGGTTGTTGGTAAACGCCCCGATCCCCTCGATGTCGACGTGGGGGATCCGGTACGGCCCCGTGGCGTGCGTGCAGGCCCGCTGCAGCACCGGCCCGCCGAGCGACGAATAGGCGCCGGTGTCCGCCTTGATGCGGATGCGGGCGGCGATGATATGGCCCGCCGCGTCGCAGCCCATGGTGTACTCCATGTCCATGGGATGGCGCTTGGGGTGGATATGGATGCTCTCCTGCCGCGTCAGCGTCACGCGCACGGGATGCTTGGTATGCCAGGCGAGCAGCGCCGCGTGGTGCTGGACGGACATGTCCTCCTTGCCGCCGAAACCGCCGCCGACGAGCTTGCTGATGACGCGCACGTCCTTCTCCGTGATACCCAGCATCCCGGTGATGCAGTGCAGTTCGTCGTAGACGCTCTGTCCCGCCGTGTAGACGACCAGCACACCGTCCCGGTCGAGGTACGAAAAGGCCGTCTCCGGCTCCATGAAGGCGTGCTCGACGGCGGGCGAGTGGAAGGTAGCGCTGACGACGTGCGCGGACGCATCCAGGGCGGCGTCCACATCCCCCCGCAAGACCCGCGCGTTGACGACCAGGCGGTTGCCGTCGGCATGGATCCTCGCCGCGTTTTCCGCCAGCGCCGCGTCCACCGTGAGGATCGGCTCGCGCTCCTCGTAATCCACCACGATCGCCCGCAGCGCCTCGCGCAGCGCCGCCTTGTCGTCCGCCGCGACGAGGGCCAGCGCATCGCCGATGTACCTGGTCTCCTCCCCGACGGCGACGAGCACCGGCCAATCGTGTTTGAGATGGCCCTGATAGCGCTCTCCCGGGATATCGTCCGCCGTCAGGACGGCGAATACCCCGGGGATCTCCCTCGCCGCCCTGGTGTCGATACCCTTGATATAGGCGCGGGGCGCCGGAGCCCGCAGGGCCGCCCCGTAGAGCATGTCGGGCATGCGCATATCCTCGACGTACGCTCCCGTCCCCAGCGTCTTCTCCCGCGCGTCGATGCGGGGCATGTACTCCCCGATACGGTAGGCACGGTCCTCGAAGGGCGGAGGCGTCCCGCCGCTGCGCAGCATCTCCGCCGCCAGTTCGATCGCCTCGACGATCTTCTGGTACCCCGTACAGCGGCAGATGTTGCCGCGAATCGCCTGTGCGATCTCCTTCCGCGTGGGGTCCGGATTGACGTCGAGCAAGCCCTTGGCGCTGACGACCATGCCGGGGATGCAGAAACCGCACTGCACCGCGCCCGCCTTGGCGAACGCCCAGGCGTAGACGTCCTTCTCCCGCTGCGAAAACCCCTCCAGCGTCACGACCTTCTTGCGGTCCACCTGCGAAATCTTCAGCAGGCAGGCGCGCATCGGCCTGCCGTCGACGAGCACCATGCAGGCCCCGCACGCGCCCTCGCCGCAGCCGTTCTTGGCCGACGTCAGCCGCATGTCCTCGCGCAGATAATCGAGCAGGTTGCCGTCGTTGCCGACGATGACGTCCCCGCCGTTGAGATTGACGAAATACATGCCTACCCCTCCCTCGCGCCGGAAGGACCGCGCGCGACGAAGCAGCCGTGCGGGTCTTCCCGGAGAAAGCGTCCGTCGCGATACAGCTCCGTCCCCCGCAGGTACACGGACGCGATCGCCCCCGGTATCTCATAGCCCTCGAAGGGCGTATAATCGACGTTTTGATATTGCGTCTCCGCGCGGATCACCTGCGTTCGCGCGGGATCGAACACGACGATGTCCGCGTCCGCGCCCGGCACGATCGCCCCCTTGCGGGGATACATGCCGAAGATGCGGGCGGGGTTCGTCGCCGTCAAGCGCACCATCTGCGGCAGGGAGATCCGCCCCTGCGCAACCGCCAGATACATGAGCGGCATCCGGCTCTCAACGCCGGGCATGCCGTTGGGGATTTTCCGGAAATCCCCCGCGCCCCGCTCCTTCAACCCGGCGAAGTCGAACGAACAGTGATCGGTCGCGACGACGTCCGCGAGGTCCCCGGAGAGGGAGGCCCACAACCCCGCCTGATTGCGTTTTCCCCGCAACGGCGGCGAACAGACGTACTTGGCCGCCTCCCAACCGTCCTTGTCGTACAGGGAATCGTCCAGATAGAGGTACTGCGGGCAGGTCTCGGCATAGGCCCTCTGCCCTTGCATTTTCGCCTCGACGATGCGGCGCATGGATGCCGCGGCGCTGACGTGAACGATGTAGGCCGGGGCATCGGCGAGCGCCGCCACGGCCAACAGGCGCTCGACCGCCTCCGTCTCCAGCTCCTCGGGGCGGGCGACGGGATGCCATTCCGGCCCCAGGCGCCCCTCCGCCGCGAGGCGGTCGGCGCGCGCCGCGATGACGTCGCCGTTCTCGCAGTGCACGCACAGGAGTCCGTCGAGCGCCTTCAGCCGCGACAGCATTTCGTAGAGAACGCCGTCGTCGACCTGCAGGCTGCCCCTATAGGCCATGTACATCTTGAAGGAGGTGACGCCGGACCGTACGACGTCGGGCAGGTCGGCGACCAGCTCCGGCCGCCAGTCGGTCACCGCCAGGTGGAAGGCGTAATCGCAGAAGGATCTCCCGTCCGCCAGCGCGTGCCAGTTGTCCAGCCCTTGGGAGAGCGTCTCCCCCTTGAACTGGGTGGCGTAATCGACGACGCAGGTCGTCCCTCCGGCGAGCGCCGCCCGCGTGCCCGTGGCGAAGCTGTCCGCCGTCCGCGTCCGCGCGTCCAGCGGCAGGTCGAAGTGCGTGTGCGCGTCGATCCCCCCCGGCAGAAGATACCCGCCGGAGACGTCGACCCGTTCGTCGCCCTGCCGCCCGATCTCCCGGCCGACGGCGGCGATGCGCTCCCCCTCGATCCGCACGTCCGCGCGGACGATCCCTTCCGTCGAGACGACGGAACCGCCCTGCAACACCAACGCCATGTCGATCCCCCCTCACGATGCCGTTGATCCTCGGATGAATCATACGACAATCAATCTACCTCGATCACCGTCGATTTCTCGGAACCGTCGGACGGGAAGGCGATATTCGCGATAATCCCGATGATGCAGACCGCCGCCACCGAATCCTTGAAGAGGTACTGAAAGAGAGCGGGCATGTGCTGGTACGCGCCGTCCGGGGCGGTACCGAGGCCGAGGCCCATGGCCAGCATGACGGAGAGCACGATGATGTTGCGATGGCTGAACCCCGCCTTGGCGATCAGCTTCACGCCGTTGATGGTGATCATGGCGAAGACGTTGATGACCGCGCCGCCGAGGACGCTGTCCGGCATCATCGAGAAGATCGCCCCGACCTTGGGCACGAAACCGGCCACCACCAGCGTCGCCGCGCCGGTCGCGATGCAGAACTTGTTGACGACCTTGGTCATGGCGACGAGACCGGCGTTCTGCCCGAACGCCGTGTTGGGCAGCGTGTTGAAGACGCTGGCCAGCATCGAGCCGAAGGAGTCGGCGAGGATCGCGCCCGACGTCTCCTCCGTCGTCGCCTCGCGGTCGAACGCCGCGACCGTGATCCCCGAGGTGTTGCCGATCGTCTCCAGGCCGGAGACGATGTAGAGCGCGGCAAACGTCAGGATCGCGTCGAGGTGGAACTCGTAGCCGAAACGGAACGGCTTGGGAACGCTGAACCAGGCGGAGGTATGGAGGAGGTCGAAATTCAACCGCCCCATGAGGAACGCCGCAGCATATCCGACGATAATGCCGATCAGGAGCGCCGAGACCTGGACCATTCCCTTGCCGAAGCGCTGGCATACCAATATGGTGAAGAACACGATGAAACCGAGCAGCATATTCTGTATCGAACCGTAATCGGGGCTGTTGATGCCGCCGAGGAAATAATTCGTCCCGGCCTTCAGCAGGTTGATGCCGATGGCGATCAGCACCGCGCCGATCACCAAGGGCGGGAAGAATTTCTTGAGCGGCTTGATGAAAAAGCCCATGACGAACTCGATCAGGCTGCCCGCCAGCGCCCCGCCCAGCACGCCGGGCAGGCCGTAGGCCTTGCCCACGGTGATCGCCGTCGGCACGAAGGCGAACGACGTGCCCATGACGATGGGCAGCTCCGCGCCGATCCTGGGCAGCTTGCTTTTCTTTCCGAAGATCGAGACGGGGTAGAGCTGCAAAAACGTCGTCAGGCCGGAGACCAGCATCGCGCACTGCACCATGATGATCTTGCCGGGGCCGTCCAGCCCCACTACCCCGGCGAGGATAAAGCAGGGTGCGAGATTCGAGGTGAACATCGCCAGGACATGCTGCAACCCCAGCGGAAAGGCGACCGCCAGCGGCGGCTTGCCGTCCAACTGATAGATGAGTTCCCTCCCGGAAACCCGATCCTCTCCGCGCGTTATTCCTTCGCTTGCCATGATCGTTCTCCCCTCATGCAAGATGCCGGAAGCCGCCCGCCGGAGGAGAACGCCTTCATGGGCATCGCCGAACCGAACCCCGAAGGG
>DAIRUD010000148.1:0-5554 GCA_036803565.1 Synergistaceae bacterium
CGCCAGCCAGGCTGGCGCCCGCGGCGCCCGCCGTGCCGGAGTCGATCTGCATGGCTTTTTCGGCCTCGGGACCGATCAAGACGGGGATCAGGGAACCCCCGATGGTTTCCGCGTCCACGAAGTCGACCTTGATCTCCGACGCCCTGCCGAAACTCTTCGGCATGCTCACCTTGGTGATCTCCGCGTAGACGCGGTTGCCCTTGGCGATCGCCAGGGTGCCGTCGACGATGCAATCCTCCTCGACTTGCAGCACGACCGTATCGCCCCGCGCAACGGTGCGGACGGTGAGCGTGTCGACGAAGCTCGCTTTGATCACGGTGCCTGCGGGAATCATGATCGGCGTCGTCGTGACGCCGCCGGGCAGGATTTTCGTGAGCAGCCGTTCCAGGCGCGCACTCAACGCGCCCTCCTGGGTGGTGCCCTCCAGGGTCGTCTCCAGCGCCTCCACCCGGTCGGCAAAGGGGACCGTGGAGTTCGCACGGCGGAGCGTCATCCACTCCGCGACGCCCATTTTGAAGATCAGCGACGGCTGCGTCTCCGTCCCCTCCTCCACGAACTTCTGGAGGGCGATCTGGCGTTCCGTGAGGCTGCCGGGCAGTTCCATGCCGAACAGGTCCTGCTCCAGCTTGGCCAAGCGCAACAAGAGGCCGCCGGAGAGAGGTTTGCCGTAGATGAGGCTTTCCACCCGGTCGATCCCCTGCAAGGGCGTCCGTTCGGTCTCGGGCTGCGCCGCAGCTCCCGTGCCGACGAATGTTGCGAGGACCGTCAACGCGACGACGGCAAAAACAGCGTACCTCTTCAGTCTCTTCATCATGTGAAATTCCTCCTCTTACTCCATTGTATCCGCATCGACGCCCGCTCTGTGGCCGGTGCGATCTCGCGCTGTCTGTTTTACCGCGGCGATGAAATCCCTGAACAGGGGGTGCGGTCGCAAGGGCCGCGACAGGAATTCCGGGTGGAACTGGACGCCGACGAACCAGGGGTGCGTCGGCAACTCGACGATCTCCACCAGGTTTTTCTCGGGGTAGACGCCGGTGACGTTCAAGCCGGCGGCCTCGAGTTTTTCGCGATAGCTGTTGTTAAATTCGTAGCGATGGCGGTGCCGTTCGCGAATTTCCTCGACGTCGCCGTAGGATGCGTGCGCCCTGCTGCCCGGCCGCAGGCGACAGGGATAGGCTCCCAGCCGCATCGTGCCGCCCAGGCAATCGACGCCCTTCTGCTCCTCCATGAGATGTACGACCGGATTGGGGGTGCCGGGGTCCATCTCCGAACTGTTGGCGGAGGCGACCAGCGCGACGTTGCGCGCGAATTCGATGACCGCCGCCTGCATGCCGAGGCAAAGGCCCAGATAGGGGATGTCGTTCTCCCGTGCGTAGCGTGCGGCCGCGATTTTTCCCTCCATGCCGCGCGAGCCGAAGCCGCCGGGGACGAGGACGCCGTGCACGCCGGAGAGGACGCGCTCCGCGCCGTGCGCCTCGATCTCCTCCGTCTCGATCGGGCGGATGCGGATCGACGTCCTGTTGTGGATCGCGGCGTGGTTCAGCGCCTCGTTCACGCTCAGGTACGCGTCCTTGATGCTGGTGTATTTGCCGATCAGGGCGACGGTCACCTCGCCCTGCGGGTGTGCGCGGAGATCGAGGAAACGGAGCCAGTCGTCGAGTTCGATCTGTTCCGCGCAGGCGAGGCCGAGGCGTTGGATGACGGTGCGATCGAAGCCCTGCTTCTGCAGGGAGACGGTGACCTTGTAGATCGTCTCCTCGTCGATGGCTTCGAAGATGCTGTCGCCGGAAACGCTGCAAAAGAGCGCGATCTTGTCCTTGATGTCGTCGCTCAGGGAGAATTGCGATCTGCAGACGATGATGTCCGGTTGGATGCCGATGCGCCGAAGCTCGTTGACGCTGTGCTGCGTCGGTTTCGTCTTCAACTCGCCGGCCGCCGCGATATAGGGGATCAGCGTGACGTGGCAGTAGAGAACGTTGCCGCGCCCGACGCGCCCGGGAAACTGGCGGATGGCCTCCAGGAAGGGCAGTCCCTCGATGTCGCCTACCGTGCCGCCGATCTCGGCGATCGCCACGTCGCTCCCCTCCGCGGCGCGCAGGATGCTCTCCTGGATCTCGTTGGTCACGTGCGGAATGACCTGTACGGTGCCGCCGTTATACCGTCCGGTCCGCTCCTTTTCGATGACCTCGGAGTAGACCTTGCCCGCGGTGACGCTGTTGCGACCGCTCAGCCGCTCGTCGATGAAGCGCTCGTAGTGCCCCAGATCGAGGTCGGTTTCCGCGCCGTCGTCGGTCACGAAGACCTCTCCGTGCTGAAAGGGGTTCATCGTTCCTGCGTCGACGTTCAAGTAGGGGTCCATCTTGATGATGGAGACCTTGAGGCCGCGGCGTTTGAGCAGGGCGCCGAGAGAGGCGGCGGTGATGCCCTTCCCCAGGGAGGAGACGACGCCGCCCGTGACAAAGATGAATTTCGTCATAAAAAATCTTCACTCCTCATCGTATTCCACAAACAATGCCGTATCCGTCGCTAGCGGATGAATTTCAGCGGATTCATCGGTCTTCCGCCCTGACGCACCTCGAAGTGCAGATGGTTTCCGGTCGATCTCCCCGTGCTGCCGACGAGTGCGATCCGCTGCCCGCGCTTGATGGTGGTGCCGCTCTTGACGAGGAGGCTGCTGCAGTGCGCGTAGAGCGTCGTCATGTTGTTCGGGTGAGATATGACGATGGTCTTTCCATAGCCGCCCATCCAGCCGGAGTGTACGACCTTGCCCGCGGCGGCGGCGACGATCGGGCGGCCGCGCGGCGCGCGGATGTCCAACCCGGTGTGGAAGTCACGTCCGCCCCGGACGGGGTCCCTGCGCCAGCCGAAGGGGCTGGAGATCTTCCCGACTACCGGCCAGCCGAAACCGCGCTTGGCGACGACCTTTTCCTTGACGTTTTCCGCCGGGGACGTCTTGCGTGCCGTCGTGACCGGCGCCTGTTCCGCCGGAGTGCTGATCTTCGCGCCCGGCAGGAAGACCTCCCGTCCCTGCGCCAGCGCCTCGTCCCCCCGCATCCGGTTGGCGGAGAGAATGGCCTCGGGGAAGATGCCGTACTGTTTCGCCAGTTTGTCCAGCGTTTGGCCCGCGGCGACCTTGACGAAGATGCCGTCCTGATTCGGGACGCGCACCGTGCTGCCGATCTTGAGGACGGAGTCGCCGGTGAGTTTGTTCGAGCCGAAGAGCGTGTTGACGTCCAGGTCGAAGGCGTTGGCCACCTTCCAGAGCGTATCCCCGGTTTTCACCACGTACTGCGTGATTTCGATGGGCTCGGCCTGCTTGCGTTTGGCGAGCGCCTCGTGTTTCATCTGCCGCACGTGGGCCAGCGTCTCCAGCACATGATCGGGGGAAGTGGGGACGAACAGGATCTGTCCCGCGCGCAGCCGGTGCTGATTGGTCAGCTCGTTGGCCTGCATGATCTCCTTGACGGTAATTTTATGTTTGTCCGCGATCAGCGACAACGTATCGCCGGCGGCGACCTCCACTTCGTTCCAGACGGTCGGGATCTCCGGTATTTCTCCACCCTCCGGCTCGTCGACCTCGAGCTCCTCCAACGCCACGCCCGGGTCGTCGAAGGACGGCCCGGCGCCGCGATACGGGCCCATGCCCGTCGTGTCGAGGTTGCTGTTGCGCGCGTCCATCGCGTCGACGACGACAAATCCGGAGGACAGATCCTGTTCCAGCCCGTCCTGGGAGGTGAAGCCCGACCAATATGCGCCGGAATTTTTCGCCGCATAGCTGACGCAGTCGTAGACGAACAGGAGGCAGACGACCAGGGCCGCCCCGAAGATGTGTTTTTTGCGCAGTTTTTTCCCCGTCACAGCACGACATACCCCCTCGCAGAGCGTGTCATTCGTAGCGTGTCATTCGCAATGAAAAGAAAAAGGCTCAACCGACCTTGATCGTACTCAGGAACTCCTTGTTGGAAGTGGTGGAGCGCAATTTCTCGATGATCAGAGAGAGCACCTCCGCCTCGTCCATGTTGGCGATCTTCCTGCGCAGCCCCCAGAGGCGCTGAAGCGCGTCGTCGTCCATGAGCAGGTCCTCGCGGCGCGTGCCGGAGCGCGTGATGTCGATCGCCGGGAAGATGCGCTGCTCGGAGATCTTGCGGGAGAGATGGATCTCCATGTTGCCCGTGCCCTTGAACTCCTCGTAAATGACGTCGTCCATGCGGCTTCCCGTTTCGACCAGCGACGTGCCGATGATCGTGAGGCTGCCCCCGTTCTCGATGTTGCGCGCGGCGCCGAAGAATTTCTTGGGGAAGTAGAGCGCCGCCGGGTCCATGCCGCCGGAGAGGGTGCGGCCGGAGGGCGGGACGATGAGGTTGGAGGCGCGCGCCAGGCGCGTGATGGAGTCGAGCAGCAGCACGACGTCCTTGCCGACCTCCACGAGGCGCTTCGCCTTCTCCAGAGCCAGCGAGGCCACCCGCATGTGCTCCTCCGCCGGGCGGTCGAAGGTCGAGGCGATGATCTCGCCGTCGACGGAGCGGCTCATGTCGGTGACCTCCTCGGGGCGTTCGTCGATGAGCAGGACCATCATGATGGCCTCGGGGTGGTTCGTCGTAATCGCGT
The DNA here is from genome assembly GCA_036803565.1 of Synergistaceae bacterium. Taxonomy (GTDB): domain Bacteria; phylum Synergistota; class Synergistia; order Synergistales; family Synergistaceae; genus DAIRUD01. The sequence goes on from DAIRUD010000148.1 coordinate 4,609, forward strand.
TGGCCAGGTGTTTCAACAGGGTCGTCTTGCCCGCCTTCGGCGGGGAGACGATCAGGGCGCGCTGCCCCTTGCCGATCGGCACGAAGAGGTCGACCAGGCGGGTGGAGAGGCGTTTCTGCTCCGTCTCCAGCATGATTTTCTCGTCCGGGAAGATGGGCACCAGGGCCTCGAAGTGCGGGCGTTTGCGGGCCTCTTCGGGATCGGAGAAATTGACCGTCTCGACGCGGATGAGCGCCTCGTAGTGCTCCGGGTCGCGCGGCGGGCGGACCATCCCCCACACGACGTCGCCGTTGCGCAGACCGAAGCGCCGGATCTGCGACGCGGACACGTAGATATCGTTGTTGCTCGGCAACAGCCCGGAGGGCCGCAGAAAGCCGTAGCCCTCGGCGAGGCATTCCAGCGTGCCGCCGCCGAAGCGGAAGCCCATCTGCGACGCCTGCGCGCCCAGCACGCTGACGATCAGGTCGTCCTTGCGGAGGGTCGTCGGACTTGCCACGCCGACTTCTTTGGCGATTTTCCGAAGTTCCGTGATGGATTTGGATGCGAGCTTGTTGAAATCGATACGGGGGGTTGGTGCGGGTTTCTGCTCCGACGCTTCGACGACCGCCACAGGAACGGAGTTCGGCTCGACGATTTCCTGTGAAGCGACGACGTCGGATTCCGTAGTATTATTCATTGTTTTTGACATGCCTCCCAATCGGACGTGAACTTTTCTATGCCTTTTGTCGTCAGTTCGTGTAAAAAAAGTCCCTGCATAATTTTGAAAGGAACCGTTGCGTAGTGTGCTCCCGCGTGGGCGGAGGCGCGGACGTGCAGGCTGTTTCTGATACTGGCGGCGATTATTTTAACCTGAATTCCATGTATTGCATAGAGGGAGGCGATATTTTCCACCAATTCGATCCCGCTCTCCCCCACGTCGTCCAGCCGTCCGACGAAGGGGCTGACG
>DAIRUD010000149.1:0-5525 GCA_036803565.1 Synergistaceae bacterium
CGCTGGATGGGGAGCGCGCCGAAACCGCTTCGCGTCACGATCAGGTCCGTCCGGCCGAGGCGTATCGTTTCCATCGGGTTACTCCTTTCCGGCGATGCCCCGCTCCTCCGGCGTGCCGGGCACGAGGGAGTCGCAGAAGATCGCGCAGATGGCGGCGACCGCCATCGGGGTCTTGAGAATCGCCCATACCGTCGTCCCCAGGGTGTTCCCCAGCGGGCCGACGAAGAGCGCCAAATTCGGCTCCACCCACGCGGGCAGGCCTTGCGACATCAGGAAGGCGAAGCCGACGATGAGGATATTGCGCTGGCTGCCCATGTCGGCGCGGAAGAGGTTCTGGATGCCCAGCGCGCCGATGGTGCCGAAAAGCGTGATGTAGGCCCCGCCGATGACCGGGCTCGGCATCGTCGCGACGAGCGCGCCCAGCTTGCCGATGAAGGACATGGCGATCAGCAGCAGCGCCCCGATGCGCACGACATAGCGGCTGGCCACGCCCGTCAGGCCGATGAGGCCGATGTTCTCCGTATAGGACGTCGTGCCCACGGAGCCGAAAAGGCCGGAGAGGGCGCAGCAGACCCCCTCGGCGCCGATGCCCCGGCTCACCTGGGCCTCGCTCGGATCGTCGATCCCGGCGGCAAAGGCGCAGGAGTGGTAGTCGCCGATGGACTCGATCATCGCGCAGAGGAACCCGGCGGAGATCGCGCCGAGCGCCGCCAGCTCGAATTTCGGCGCGCCCCAGGGCATGAAGACCTTCAGGCGCAGCCACGGCGCGTCGGCCACGGATTGCAGATTGACGAAGGCCGCGTGCCCCTCGCCGAAGACCCCGGCCAGCGTCCCGGCGAGGCAGACGAGGTAGGCGGCGACGATGGAGCCGAGGATCGCGAAGATGTTGAGATAGCGGTTTCTGCTGATCAGGCTGAAGAAAAAGACCAGCACGACGACGAGGATCGAGACCGGCCAAAATTTCGACGCGTTGTGCACAATGGCGGTCTGCGCGAGGGAAAACCCGATGGCCATGATCGTCGGCCCGATGACCACGGGCGTGACGACCTTGCGGATCTTTCCGACCAAGCCGGTATAGCCGATCGCGCCCAATACGATCCCCCCGACGATCAACGCGCCCCCGATGTGCTGCATGATACCGGCGGGGCCGAGAACCTGGTAGATCCCGGCGATGGTCAGGATCGGCGGGATAAAGCTGAAACTCGACCCCTGCACGATCGGCAGCCCCGATCCGAGTTTGGGGTGCGTCTGGATCAGCGTCGCGACCCCCATGCCGAAGTAGACGCAGCCGATGAACATCGCCATCTGTTCCACCGACATCCCCATCTCCGGCCCGCAGATCAACGGGACCAGCGTCGTCGCGCCGAACAGCGTGAGGACGTGCTGTGCGCCCGCCAGGATGGCGACGGGCAGCGCCGGTTTGTCGTCGATGCCGAAGATTACCTTCTTCTTTCCCATAAAAACGACCTCCACTCGAATACATGCGATGGCGGGCAAAAAGGAGCCCGACGGTATTTTACATCTTTTTTCGTCTTTTTTGCGTTCGCCCGTCCGCTGGGGTAGAATATATATGTCACATGCGCACGGGCGCGGTGACTTTCCGTATACGAATCGACAAGGGGGCGGAGATATGCGCGCGGCCAACCATTTGGGACTTCTTGCGGCAATTGCGGTACCTGTTCTCTGCGTTTTCTGCCTGCTCCTCCACGGCGCGGCCGCATCCGCCGCGCAAGCACTTTGCCGGGACGCATGGGACGCACTCCTGCCCCACGCGCTCGGAGCCGGGGAGCATACGATCGCGGAGCGCATCGGCAACCCCGACGCCCGCGCCTACGACGCGCTGCTCGACGCCGATGTCGCCGCCTATCGCCTGTCGGGCGAGGCCGCCGCTCCCCGCGAAGGGCGCGTCTATTACCGCAACGGCATCGCCGTAGCGGTCGCCACGATATACGACAACGAACGATCCGGCGGGCTGCTGCCGCGCTTTCTCCTGGAACACGCCGACGAGATCCTCGACTACGGCGACCGCTCCGCCGTCGCCGGCCTGCGCGAGAACTGCGACGTGTACACCGTGCTCTCCGTCGGCGACCGGGAGAGCGGCGTATACATCCTCAACGCCGCCTTCTACCGCAAGATGGCCGCGCTCGGCGACCTCCCCTCCCTGCCGCCCGACCACGGAAGGAAAGGGCATGCCGCTTGAAACTGAGCCCCATTGCGGCGGTGCCGCAATCCGCAGAGAAACGACACCAAGAAACCGCTTCCTAGCCGCCGCAGCGGCCCTCGCCCTGCTCTTTTTCTGCATCCTTGCGGGCGGAGCCGCCGAGGGGGCACAGGCCGTTGCGGGGCGCAAGCCGACGGCGGACGAGCGCGAGTTCGCCTCGTTCATCGACGGCTTTTTCGCCGGCGTCCAGCGCGAGTTCCACATTCCCGGCCTGGTGTTCGTCGCCGTGCGCGACGGCAAGGTGTTGTACCTGAAGGGTTACGGGCAGGCGGATCTGGCCGCCGGGACGCCCGCGCTCCCCGATGTCACGCGCTTCCGCGTCGGGGAGATATCCACGCTCGTCACCTCGACCGCGCTTCTGCAACTGGTGGAAAAGGGACGCCTCTCCCTGGACGAGGACGTCAACGCCTATCTTCGCCGCTGGCGCATCCCCGGCAAATTCGAGCGCCCGCTCACGCTGCGCCACCTCCTGACGCACACGGCGGGTTTCGACGACCGGACGCTCGAGGTCGGCGCGCCGACCTCCGCCGACGAGCGCGCCTACGGCGCCCGCCTGCCCAAGGTCCTCCCCAGCCGCTACGCGGAACCGGGCGAGTTCTACAGCTACTCCAGCCTCGGCTACACGCTGATGGGCTCGATCATCGAACGCTACTCGCGGCAGAACTTCCCGCAGGCGGTCGAACGACATATCTTCACCCCGCTGGGAATGCGGCACAGCACCTTCTTTCCCTCGGCGGAGGCGATGCGCGAGCTGGCCGCGGGATACGACCGGGAGGGCGGCATCGTACCCTACGCATATCGTTACGACATGCCCGCCATGGGGATGAGCACGACGGCGGCGGACATGGGGCGCTTCATGCTCGCACAGCTGGACGGCGGCGCGATCGGCAGGCACCGGATTCTCGGCGAGATGTACGCGGGCAGCATGCTCCGCACCCACTTCACGCCGCACCCCAAGATCGACGGCACCGGCCTGGCCTACGCCGCACGCCGCGTGCAGGGCGTGCGCACCCTGCAACGGAACGGCGGCCTGCCCGGCTACTCCAGCTTCCTCATGCTCATCCCGGAAAAGCGTTTCGGCCTTTTCTACGTGGCCAACACTTCCGACGCGAACTTCAGCGAGGACCTCGCCAACGCGGTCGTCTCGCGCTTCTTCCCCATGCCCCACAAGGCAGCGCCCGCCCCGGCGACGAACCTGGCACACCGGCGGGACGTCGCGGGATTCTATCGCAGCAACCGCATCGCCCGGCACACCGCGGAAAAAGCGCTCCACCTGTTTGCCGACCAGATCCGGGTGACGCAAACGGAAAACGGGATCGCGCTCTCCCACACCAGGAACGTCGCGGTTCCGCCTACGGAATGGACGTATGCCGGATCGACGGCCAGCGGCGACCTGTTCGTCAGGACGGACGCACCGGGCACCTCGACGCCATCCCACCTCTTCTTCCAGCGCAACGCCGAAGGGCGGGTCGCCGCCCTGACCGTCGGCGAGGTCGGCGACACCTTCGACAAGCTGCGCAGGGTGGAGGAGCACTATGCGCAGACGGCCCTGCTCGTCCTCTTCGCCGCCGTCGCGCTCGTCTCTCCGTTCGGCGCGCTCCTGGGATCGACGATCAACAAGGGCAAGCTCCCTTGGGAAAAGGACCTGCGCGCCGCGACGGAGCTGTGGGTCATTTCGTCGCTCTTCTGCCTCGTGCAGGCGGCCTTCGCCGCCACCCTCTTCCTCTACGCACATTACATGTGGGACGCGTTCGTCCTGTTCGTCCCCTATCGCGTCAAAGCCCTCTTCGTCATCCCGCTCGCGGGGGGCATCCTGCTCGCGTGGTTCTGGTTCCGCCTGCTCTCGAACATGCTCAATCCGGATCACCACTGGGCGGAAAAGCTCGCGCTGTTCTTGCTGGCCGTCGGCGAAACCGGTTACATGCTTTTCCTGGTCAATTGGCGGCTGCTCGGGTTTATGTTTTAGGACACGTTCGCTTCTTGGGGCTCCCCCCCACTCCTTTACGAAGAAAATGCGTAAAAAAACGCCATTGCCCAGCGGTAAACGACAGTCAGATCGAATATTTCCCGCGTATGCCCTGAATGATGAGATCCAGCGCGCAGATTAAGCTCTCTTCGACGTCCGCGCTGTGTCCGAAGCCCCTGTGGCTCTCGATGGAAGCATATCCGTGAAGCAGGCTGCGGAAGGTGCGGATGATGTGCGACGTCTCCGTCTCGTCCAGCCCGAATACCGCGTAGATATCGTTGATCAGGCGGATCACGCTCCCGAAGATTTCACCCTTCTGCGGGTCGGCCCAGATGTTCATCCATTGAATGCTCTCGTAAAGACCGGGGTGCGCTCTGGCGAAACGCATGTACGCCAGCGCCATCTCGCGAATGGCCTCGTGTCCGCTGCGACCGATGGCGGCCTCGACGATCTTCTCACGCAATAACGTTATGCCGTAAAGGGAGAGCCCGTCCTGCAGATCTTCGATCGAGCCGACGTGGTTGTAGAGGGAGGGAGAGCGCACGCCGAGCGCTTCCGCGACGGATTTGATCGTCACCGCCCCCGCTCCGCTTCGGTCCGCGATATCCGCCGCCGCTAGAATGATCCGCTCTCTGTCGATGCCCGCTCTCGCCATATCTTACGCTCTCTTGCTCATGATTTTTTTCTTCAGTTTGAGGCAATCGTTCAAATGTCCGGCCTGATGCCGTGTCAGCGGCAACAGGAGGATACCCACAACGTCCTTTTTGCACCAGAAGTCGGCAAGCCAGATGGAATCGGGATGTGCCGTCAGACAACCCTCCGCGGTCAGGCGCTCTTTCTGTTCCGGATAAAACCTGCGTGCAAGGTCCGGAGGCGTGAGGGCGTCCAGAATCTCCCTGCTGCGATGCGCGACGGCCCCCCTGTATTCCCAAAGCGCAGCGATATCCAGCGATTCGCTGAACGCGATGATTTCGTCGTCGCTCATGGCATTTCCCGTGTCCGCAACATCCGTCCCGAGTCGCCGCATCCAGCCCCGGTCGAGTATCTGGTTCCCGTCCGCGACAAGCAGGTTCATCGTGGCGTCCTCGATACGAGCGATATGCCAGACGTTCCACGCGATGGTGACATCTTGCGGAGTGGGCATCATTGCGTAATGATTCGCCTCAAGATCCGATACGACCGCGTCCGCGAGCGTGGGGCGGCCGGACGCGAAGACTTCGTTCAGGTGCGCCATCTCGTGCAGTTCACGGCAAAGCCCCATCGCCTCGGTAAAGTGGGGTTGTTCGCGGATGATCTCGCGAAGGCGTTTTTGCTTGGGGTTCCAATCCGTCGAAGGTT
>DAIRUD010000150.1:0-5499 GCA_036803565.1 Synergistaceae bacterium
AGAATATAGCAAGATATATTTTAAAATAAACAACAAAGATGTAAATTTGTTTTAAATACTTCCATGCGAGCGCTTTTCACGGCACACCTGCCCAAGAAAGCGCCTTGCCTATTCGAAAACATGCTGATATAATCCGTGGTAGGTCCAAACTCACCCCAATGACAAGCAGACAGTGGCGTTTATTCGGCAGCGAAAATTCCGGCGACGGAGGCGGCCGAAGCATATGCCGATTGCCGAAGGAGGTCGATACATGACGACGACCCGCTGACTCCCCAATTGGACCGTGTCGATCCACGCAGCCCCATCAGGAAGTTCATCGGCGGAATGGAGAAAGGAGACAGTTATGAAAAAACTGGTATTGTTGAGCGTGTTGTTGATTTGTTTTGGTGCTACCACATGTATGGCGGCGGACACCATTAAGTTCCTTGTGGTAGGTCCAATGACCGGAGACAGCGCCGCACAAGGATTGCAGATGCGGGCGGGTGCGAAAATCGCAATCGACGAGATCAACGCCGCCGGGGGCGTGAACGGCAAGAAGCTGGCGTTCGAGGTGGCCGACGACGTCGGCACGCCGAACCAGGCCACGCTGATCGCGCAAAAATATTCCCTCGACAAGAACATTCTCTTCGTTCTGGGACACAATAATTCGAGTTGCAGCATCGCCTCGCTGCCCATCTGGGAGAAGGCGGGGATCCCGGTCATCTCACCCAGCAATACCAGCCCCAGCATCACCCAACTCGGCCATAAAAACTACTTCCGGGTCATCGCCAACGACGATATCATGGCCCGCCAGCTAGCCGAGGTCGCCGTCAAGTCCCTGGGCATGAAGAAACCCGCCATCATTTGGGAGAACTCGGACTACGGCAAGGGCATGCGCGACGTCGCGGTGGACGCGCTGCCGAAACTCGGCGTACAGGTCGCCGCGGAGGACTCGTTCATCTCCGGCGTCGACCGCGACTATTCGGCGATCATCACCAAATATAAGGGCGCGGGCATCGACGGCGTCATCTTCCTGGGCGACTACACCGGCGGCGGACTGTTCGCGAAACAGGCGCACAACCTCGGCCTCGACGTCAAGCTGGCGGGCAGCAGCAGCTGTTCGCACGAGAAACTGATCGAGCTGGGCGGCGAGGGGGCGGAGGGCTTCCACGTCATGGCCCCGTTCGATCCTTTCGACACCAGACCCAAGCAGGCCAAGTTCATCGAGGCGTTCATGAAGGAGACGAACGGCGAGCGGCCCGGCGAGTGGAGCACGCACGCCTACGACATCGTCTATCTGGTGAAGGCGGCGTACGAGGCCGGGGGCACGGACCGGGCGAAGTTGATCAAGGCCCTGCACGACCTCAAGGGCTTCGAGGGCATCACCGGCAACCTGGAGTTCAACGAGTTCGGCGACGTCACCAACAAGGACGCCATCGTCATCTACGTCAAGGACGGCAAATTCCAGCGCTTCTTCCAATAGGCGGGCTCGGGTCGTATCACCGACATCGCTTCGCACATCGCACGAACGACAGGCGGAGGGCGTTCGCTCTCCGCCACAACGGAAGAGGTGAAGAGGAATGCTTCTGCAACACCTGATCAACGGCCTGAGCATCGGAAGCGTTTACGCTCTGATCGCCATCGGCTACAACATGGTCTACGGAATCCTGGAGCTCTTGAATTTCGCGCACGGCGACGTTTACGCGCTGGGGTGCTTCGTCGTCCTCGGCCTGATCACAAAGGGCGTCAACCCGATTCTGGCCGTCGTCGTCGGCGTCGCCGCCGGTTACCTTCTGAACGTGCTGGTGGAGCGCTTCGCCTACCGTCCGGTGCGCTTCTCCGGCCGTGTGACGCCGACCATCTCCGCCGTCGGCGTGGCCTATATCATGCGCAACGTCATCCTCAAGGTATGGGGGCCGGAGACCTACCCGCTGCGGATGGGCTTCCGCGGGGCGCAGATCCATATCGGCGGCATCGTGATCGGCACGCTCCAGATCTACATCTTTTTCGCCGCGATCTTTTTTATGATACTCATCTCGTTGATGCTGAAAAAGACAAAAATCGGCCAGGGGATCGTGGCGATCTCCCAGAGCATCCCCACGGCCGCTCTGCTGGGAGTCCCCGTGAACCGCACGATATCCATCGTGTACGGCGTCGGCGGCGCGCTGGGCGTCATCGGCGGCATCCTGTTCTGCATGTACTACGATACCATCTTCGTGGGCATCGGTTTCGCGCTGGGGACGATCAAGGCCTGGATGGCCTCGATCATCGGGGGCGTCGGCAGCCTCAAGGGCGCCATCATCGGCGCCATGATCCTGGGACTGATGGAGAGCATGGTGGCCGGTTACGTCACCACGCTGTATAAGGACGCGGTCATCTGGCTGGTGCTGATCGTCTTCATCCTGATCAAGCCGCAGGGCTTCTTCCCGTCCCAGATCGCGGAGAAAATATGATGCGCGCGCCGACGAAGAACGGAAAACGCATCCTGCTGCTGGTTTTCGCGCTGCTGCTGCCCCTCGTCATCCGCGACGAATACCACATTCGGATCCTCAACGTTTTCTACACCTACGCGGTCGTCGCCCTCTCCATCAACCTCATCGTCGGCTTCTGCGGCCAGCTGGACATGGGGCGCTCGGCCTTCATGGGCCTGGGGGCGTACTGCTCGGCCATCCTCTCCGTCAAGCTGGGCGTTCCCTTCGTCCTCGCCTTCGTCCTGTCCGGCGTGTTCGCCGGGCTGACGGGGATCGCCCTGGGGTTCCTCTGCCGAAAGTCGACGTTCGACTACCTGACCCTGGTGACGATCGGTTTCAACGTCATCTGCCAGGTCGTCTTTCTCAACTGGATCCCGGTCACGGGCGGCGTCATGGGCATCAGCAGGGTACCGGCGCCGAGCATCCTCGGCTTCCACTTCGACACCAATATCCGCTTCTACTACCTGGCGCTGGCCTTTCTGGTCTGCTCCTACGTCGCCATCAAGCGGATCACGAAGTCCAAGATGGGCAGGGCTTTCGAGGCCATCCGCGACGACGCCATCGCCGCCGAATACTCGGGCATCAACGTGCAGTTCTACAAGATCCTCAACTTCGCCATCGGCTCGGTCTTCACCGGCCTGGCCGGTTCGCTGTCGGTGCACTACAGCCAGTACGCCTCGCCCTTCAACTTCACGCTCGACGAATCGATCTACCAGTTGCAGATGGCGATCCTGGGCGGCTTGGGGAGCCTGCCCGGCTCCCTGGTCGGCACGTTCATTCTCGTCGTCTTCCCGGAGATGTCGCGCAGTTTCTACGAGTACCGGCTGCTGTTCGTGGGCATCCTGATGGTCGTCATGATGCTCTACTTCCCCAACGGCCTTTTGGGCAACGCCGGCGTCGGCGAGCGGCTGATCGGCATCAAGCACCGCATGGCGCAACGGCAAAACGCGAAGGCGGGTGATTCGAATGGCTTGTGATTACACGCTCCTGCGGGCCGAGAAGGTATCCCGGCACTTCGGCGGCGTGAAGGCGCTGACCGATGTCGATCTGGTCGTGAACAGGGGGGAAATCCTCGGTGTGATCGGTCCCAACGGGGCCGGAAAATCGACGTTTTTCAACGTGCTCACCGGTTTCTACCCGCCCTCGCAGGGCAAGGTGTATTTCGAGGGCAAGGACATCACCGGGCACCCTGTCTGCGAGATCGCCAAGATGGGCATCATGCGCACGTTCCAGAACATCCGGCTTTTCGAACAGATGAGCGTGCTGCAGAACATGCTCGTCGGCATGCACACCCAACTGCACCCGAAATTCCGGCAGATCCTCTTCGATCGGCCGGAGCGGATCCCGGAGGAGGTGCGCGGCCACGAGGAGGCCGAATGCCTGTTGGACGCGTTCGGCCTGCTGGACATGGCGCACACGGTGGCGGGAAACCTGCCGTACGGCAAGAAACGCCGCCTGGAGATCGCGCGGGCGTTCATCAGCAAGCCGTCGCTCATCCTCCTGGACGAACCGTCGGCGGGGATGAACCCCAACGAGACGATCGAGATGATGGAGTTCATCAAGTGGATCCGCGACCGCGGCCCCACCGTCGTCGTCATCGAGCACAACATGAAGCTGATCATGGGCATCTCCGACCGCGTGGCCGTCCTGAACTTCGGGGAGAAGATCGCCGACGGCGCCCCGGCGGAAGTGCAGGCGAACCACGAGGTCATCGAGGCATACCTCGGGAAAGAGGACGATTAAAATGCTCTCCATCAACAACCTGGTCGTGGGATACGGTAAGATCGCCGCGCTGCACGATATGTCCATCGAGCTCGAACCGGGCGGCCTGACGACGCTGATCGGGGCCAACGGCGCGGGCAAGACGACCCTGCTGAAGACCATCTCCGGCCTGATGAAGCCCACGAGCGGCACGATCCTCTACGACGGGAAGGACATCGCCGGGATGGAGCCCTACGACATCATCGCCATGGGCATCGCCCACTGCCCGGAGGGAAGGCGCGTCCTTCCGCGCCAGACGGTGTACGAGAACCTCAAGATGGGCGCGTACGTGCGCAATGACAACGAAGTGGAAAAGGACATCGAATACTACTTCAAGAAATTTCCCCGCCTGGAAGAACGGCGGGACCAACTCTCCGGCTTCATGTCCGGCGGCGAACAACAGATGCTGGCGATCTGCCGGGCGCTGATGTCCCGCCCCAAGATCCTGTTGCTGGACGAGCCATCCATGGGCCTCTCGCCGGTCCTCGTCAAGGACGTGTTCAAGATCATCAAGGAGATCCACGAGGAGGGCGTGACGATCCTGCTCGTGGAGCAGAACGCCAAGATGGCGCTGTCCGTCGCCGACAAGGGGTACGTGCTGGAGGTCGGCAAGATCGTCGCCGAGGACACGGCGGAGAACCTGATGCACAGCAAAACGATCCAGGATTCGTACCTGGGCGGGTAGGGATCGATGGGACGCCATGTACTGGTAACGGGAGCCGGCAGCGGCATCGGCGAGGCGATCGCGGAACGGTTCGCCGGGGAGGGATGTTCCGTCACGCTTGCGGCACGCGGCGCGGGGGGCGTCGCCCGCGTCGCCGCCGTACTTGCCGCGCGCGGTTGCGCCTGCCGGGCGCTGCAGGGGGACATCGCCGCGGCGGAGGATGTGGCGCGGATCGTCCGCGAGGCACAGGCCGCGTTCGGCCCGATCGACGTGCTGGTGAACAACGCCGGGATATACCCCAGCGGGCCGATCGTCGATTTCTCCGAGGAGGATTACGAGCGCGTCATGAACGTCAACCTGCGCGGCGCGTTTCTCGCGACGCGGACCGTGCTGCGGGAGATGATGCGGCGCAAGAGCGGGTGGATCGTCAACGTCTCGTCCGTGGACGGGAAGACCCCGGGACACGAGAACGCGGTGTACAGCGCTTCCAAGGCCGCGTTGATCAGCTTCACCCAGTCGGCCGCGCGGGAGGCCGCCCCCTTCGGCGTCCTGGTCAACGCGGTGGCGCCGGGCTGGGTGGGCACCGAAAAGGTCACGGCGGGCGAGCGCTGGAAAAAAGCGGTC
>DAIRUD010000151.1:0-5471 GCA_036803565.1 Synergistaceae bacterium
GGGCATTTCGCCGGATCCCCGGGGTCCGTGCGGCGCTCGCGCGCCGGGTCGGTCATCATCGTGCGGATTTTCTTGTCCAACACCGGGATCTCATCCGCAATATCGAGGGAATTGCCGTACGACTTGCTCATTTTCCGTCCGTCGGTTCCGGGAATTTTCGGCGTGGGGGTGAGGATGGTCTCCGGCTCCGGGAAAATCGCCCCATCCTTCCCATAGAAGTGGTTGAAGCGCCTGGCGATCTCGCGCGACAGCTCCAGGTGCGCCGACTGATCCTCTCCCACCGGCACCTTATCCGCCTTGTACAGAAGGATGTCGGAGGCCTGCAGGACGGGGTAACCGAGAAACGCGTAGTTCGAAAGGTCCTTGTTCTGCAGATTGAGGATCTGCTCCTTGTAGGTCGGGTTGCGCTCCAGCCAGCCGAGCGGCGTAATCAGGGAAAAAGCCATCTGCAGCTCCAAATGTTCGCGCACCTGCGACTGGACAAAAATCACGCACTTGTTCGGATCGAGGCCCACCGCGAGCCAGTCGAGCAGAATTTCCCAGGTGTTGCCGCGCAACTTGCCGGGGTCCGCGTAATCGGACATCAACGCGTGCCAATCGGCGATCGAATAGTAGCAGGTATGGGTTTCCTGCAGCTTCACCCAGTTCGTCAGAGCCCCCGCCATATGCCCGAGATGCAGCTTTCCCGTCGGGCGCATCCCGCTGAAAACCCTATCCATCTTCACCAGACACCTCCACAATACCGTACGCCCTTGCGCGACCGTCTCCCTCTGTTGCGGGCGCTCGAGGTCCGCAACAATCGGCACAAACCCGCCGCGAACGCTTCGGGATATCCTTCGATTATATCAGATACGGACGGTCCGATCCTGCACCCTCAGACGACGACGGGGCGCCAGTTTCGGTGATCGAGCAGCACGGTCTCCAAACCCGTCGCCTCGCGAATCGCTTCGCAGAGATCGGGCAAGGAAGCGCGCTCCATCTCCCCGTGATTGACGACGACCAGCCGCGTCTTCATGAGCTGCGCGTCGAGCAGGTAATGGTAGCTGACGTCCGCGGTGACGAAAACATCCGCGCCCATCTCCAGGACGGCGTGCAGCAAATCCCCGCCCGCGCCTCCGCACAGGGCGACGCGCGAGAAGGGCGTCGTCTCGTCGCCGTAGATCATGAGCGAAGAAAGCCCCCACGCGCCCTTTGCGGCCTCCGCGAAGGACCGCAGACACATCCCCGCCGGCAGATCGCCGATCGCCCCCATGCCCCAGGCACCGTCGTGCGGCGGCAGGATGGGCGTAATATTCGCAAGCCCCAGCAGGCGGGAGAGTACGACATTGACCCCCTCCGGCGAGGAATCCCAGTTCGTATGCGCGGAATAGACGGAAACCCCGTGGCGCACGGACGCCTCCACCATGCGCGCGACCGGAGAGGGGTGGACGAGGCGCTTGAGCGGGCGAAAGATAGCCGGATGGTGCACCAGCAACATGCCGCAGCCCCGAGAAGCGGCCTCGCGCACCGTATCCTCCGTCGCATCCAGGGAGACCGCGATTTTCGTAACCTCGGCGTCGGGATCGCCCAACAACAGGCCGACATTGTCCCAATCCTCGCTCCAAGCACGGGGAATCCTCTCTTCCATGCGCACGGCCACCTCGCGAACTTTCATTCTCATCCCCCGCTCAGGCATGTTTTCGTACGCCGACGCATCCGGCCTACGCGAAGAACCACCTGTGCACGTACTATATCCCCAAGCCGGATCGGCCGCAAGCCGGCCCGCAAACACCGCCCAGAAATAAAATACCTTAATATACTTTCGTTATGAAACATTAACGCTGTTATTTTGCATTCGCAAAAAACAATTGACAACGCAACGCCGTTTGCGGTATGTTAAACTTCGAGGTGTTAGCACCTCGTGAAAACCCGGCGGGGAAAAATCATTAAATAAAGTCGGTCGTTTTCTACGGAGGTATATCTAAAATGGTACAGACGCTCAAAAAGCAACTCCCGCACATCGTGAAAACCTGCCTGCTCTTTCTCGCTTCGGCCCTGCCCTTTGTGCTCCTTTCGTTCATGCTCCTGCCGGAACCCGCCCCGGCGCAGCTTCGGATTCGCACGCTCCCGCACCCTCCGCGCCAAGCACAACGCGCTCTGGACCTACCGACACGCCAGCAAGCCGCAGCAACGGCGGCGGCACCAATATTCAAAGTACGGGTCGGCTATGCCCCCTCGGTCCTGCGGACGCTCCTGGAAATGCGCCTTTCCACCGCACATCTCGACGCCTGGATCGACCAGCACCCGGGAACGGCCCTTGCCCACGTTCGGTACATGCCGGAGGAAATGCAGAAAAACGTCGCCAGCACCGCGCTCTTCATCCGCAAGACGAACCCGAAAATCGACGAACGGACCGCTTGGCGGGAGGCGGCGGCCTTCGTTCATTACAGCGCGAAATACGGCGTCCCCTACGCGCTGACGGCGGCCGTCGCGCATGCGGAGAGCACGTTCAACCCGGACGCGGTCAGCCCGAAAGGCGCCTCCGGCGTGATGCAGATCATGTGGAGGGTGCACAACGGCCTTCTACAATCCCATGGAATCCACCCGGAACCCGGAAGCAACCCGCTCGCCGACCCGGAGAAGGCGATTGCCGCAGGCTGCCTCCTGCTGTCGCGCTACATCCGCACGTACGGCTCGGTACAGACGGCGATGAACCGGTACTACGGCGGAAATTCCTCCGCCTACCGAACGAAAATCGCCCGCAACCTCACACATATCATGAACCATCGAGCACAGTGGGTCGATTGAATCCACCCAGCAATAGATGGTGCGTCGGAACCATTTACCACGGGTCCGCAGCGTGATATATTGCAGCGAGTAAGGAACGTACACAGAAGATACACAAGGTGGTGTTTGCATATGTTCATGAAGAAAAGAGCGGCTTTCTCCTTATCCGAAATAGCCATTATCATGATGATCATCGGCATTCTCGCCGGAATAACTTATATTGCAATCGGCAGCCAAATTGAAAAAGCCGAAGCAGCCAGATACCTTTCGGAACTCGATACCGTTCGGGCCGGTCTACTCGCTCACAAGTTTGGAAATTTATCCCGAACGGAAGACCCTTTGGTCGCACTGGCCAATCGACCGCTTGAAAATCAAAGACAAGAGATAGAAAGTATGTTAGAAAAACCGTTATATCAGGGACTAAGAAATAACCTCGTGGTTAGTTTCGACGTGCGCAGTCGGAGAGTTTCAGTAGGGTTCACAGGGTTGCAGGTTTCCGGTTCCGTAGAGAAAAAACTTCAACATATGATCGGCAAATCCTCGCAGGGATTCACCTGGAACTCCTCGAAGGGGGATTTATCACTTGTCGTCAGATAACTCGTCGATGCCGTGTTCTCCTGTGTTCTGCCCTTGCTTTCGTATTTTTCCGAAACTACGCAACGCCTTTTTCTGTATCATGCGGTTGACGTTTGCCTGCAAATAAGAAGGCCCCAGAAACCAGACCCCCAGCGGTGCCGGCGCAAAGGTACGCGCTTTCGCACGGACGGCGTCTTTTTCGTTCCGCTCGAGGTCGTCCATGACGACTTCGCGGATCCACATCAGGACATAGCGGCCGATCAAAAAGGACGCCGCCATCGCGATACAGCCGAGACGAAACGGACCGCATTCCAGCGGCGTTCCGCGCCCCGCGTTGAGAAAAAACCACTCCGCCGTCCCCCAGAGCAGAAAAAGCAGCGCCGCCCCATGAACCGCTGCCCAAAGCTGCAACGTGCTTCTTTTGATTCGCTCATCGGCCTTCGCCATAATGACGAGGGACGGGAGTTGCGCCTTGACCCAGAAAAACGGCCGGATACCGAGCGTCAGCAGACTCGCCAGGAAAAGCGCGGCCGGCGAGGAGGACCAGAAACGGGGACCGAGCATCGAGCGGTTCGACCCCGCGTAGGCCTGCGGGTTGCCCCGGTTCGAAAATTTCTTGTAGGCGATGACCTTCGCCCACTCCTCGCGCTTCTCGCGCGGCTGCCCCGGACGCTTTTCCTGCCTGGGCCTCTGAACGATGTTGACCTTCACCCGCCCGCCGCAGAGCGGGCAGTAAGGCTGATTCCAATTCGGCGGCATCAAAGTCGAGCAGCTGCTGCAATAGCGCTGAATCTCAGCCATCGTCCCCACCTCCGCTCTCTTCCGCCGTGCGTTCCGTTTCCGCGACCGCCCGGTCGACGCGCTTGACCGTAACATAATCGGCAATCCATTCGGTCAGCGAAACCGTCGGCCCGATCTCCGCGGGATCGGCAAACCCGGGCATTCCCAAACCCATCAAACGGTTGATATGATGCTGTATATAGGCGCTTCCGAAAAAGAAAAGTTTCGCCCACGAAGTCATGGTCCGCCCGATCATCACACCCTCTTGATCCCACGCGACGACCGCTCCGCGAATGTTCCAGCGCAGCCCGAAATGATGAAAACAACGCAACGGCAGGACAAACACCGCGTACAGCGAAACAAACGCGGCAAACGCCATGTGCGCGTAAACAGCGATTCCCGGGAAGCCTGTAAAAAACGCCGCGATCGCGAGGAGGATGCCCAACGGAAAAAGCGTCTGAACGGCAAAACCCAGAACGGCAAAACGGCGGAGAGACTTGTCCGGGATGCGTTCCCCGCCCACCTTCAGGAACGCGTTCACATTTTCCCATACCCAGACGTACGGATACAACCCGAACGTCGCGAGACAGAGCGCGATATACAACGACATCGGGATATACCCAAGCACCCTCGCTTCCTGTGCCGCCCGCATCCGGCGCAGTCGCTCGCGAACCCCCGCCGTCCGGGCCTGAAAACGTGCGGTGAAGCGCGCGGAAAACCGCTGCTTCTCCCGCAAATCCTTCCTGCGCGGCAGGGGCACACCGTCATATTTTCCGATTCCGTCCGCATCCGGGCGCAACTTCCGCAACAAGCGCCGCGCCCGCTGTTTTTGTTTTACCGAAACACGCTTCTGCGCATCCGAAAACGAGCGATACTTTTCATTAAAGGAGTGTTTTCCACTCCGAAACAATCCCATTTCAGCAGTGCCGTCCCTTCGGCGAGGCAATCGCCGCGCTGGAAATCGCCGACAATCAATTGCCCGGCTTCGCGTCGGGGAACATCTTCAAAAACTCTCCCTCGACAAAATCGGCCGGCCCCTCCTTTTGTTCCGCCTCGGCAGATTCCCGAGACGCCTGCGGCAGTTCCGCGCCACCATCTTGCCCGCCCACCGCCTGCGCCCCTGCATCCGCACCGATGAACGGCGGAGCATCCGGCGCTTCCGTCGGGGGGGCGGTTTGTGCGACCTCCGCCCCAGGCGCCACGACCTCTTCCGAAGCGGGAGAAATGCCCGTCTCGGCCGCAAGATCCGGCACAAGGGGCAGGGTGGTGGGTGGGACATCCGGCGCTTCCGTCGGGGGGGCGGTTTGCGCGACCTCCGCCCCAGGCGCCACGACCTCTTCCGAAGCGGG
>DAIRUD010000152.1:0-5458 GCA_036803565.1 Synergistaceae bacterium
CAAGACCTTCTTGCGCTGCGAAACGCGCGAGTGCTCGGCATCAACCCGCCCGTCTACGATTTCGCCTGGTTCGACCTCTGGGCCAAACCGGCCGGGCTCCTTCAGGTGTTGGGCGCGCTCAGGGAGCGCGGCAACGAGGTGGAACTATTGGATTGCATGCACGAGGGAAGGGAGACTCCCCTCACCTGCGGGCGATGGAAAATGCGCAGGGAACGCGTGGAAAAACCCGCGCCCTATCGTAACGT
Organism: Synergistaceae bacterium; assembly: GCA_036803565.1. GTDB lineage: Bacteria > Synergistota > Synergistia > Synergistales > Synergistaceae > DAIRUD01. The sequence goes on from DAIRUD010000152.1 coordinate 246, forward strand.
TCCCCGTCACTACCATCGTTTCGGCATCGCGGTCCCCGACCTCGCCGCCCGACTGGCGGCCATGCCCGTTCCCGACGTCGTCCTCGTCACATCCCATATGACCTACTGGTATCCCGGCGTGTACGAGACGATCCGCAGCGTCAGGGCGGCTTTCCCCAGCGCCCGCGTGGTACTGGGCGGCATTTACGCCACCCTCTGCCCGGCGCATGCCGCGCGGAGCGGCGCGGATACGGTGCACGTCGGCAGCCTGCCGACGCGCGCCGCAGCCCCCCTGCCGCTCGACCTGTACGACGCGCCCCGCTTCGGCGTCCTGCTGACGTCGAGCGGTTGCCCGCTGCGCTGCGATTACTGCGCCTCCGGGCTGTTGCAGCCGGAATTCCGCCAACGCACGCCGCACCTCGTGCTCGACGATCTCGCATACCAGGCTGCGCACGCCCCCCTTGCGGACGCCGTGTTCTACGACGACGCCCTGCTGTGGGACAAGGAACGCCACCTTCTCCCCCTCTGCCGCGGCATCGGAGAACGATACCCGGGCCTGCGCCTCCATGCGCCCAACGGCCTGCACGTCTCCCTCCTGGATCCGGCCTGCTGCCGGGCGTTGTTCGACGCGGGCCTTCATACGATCCGCCTCAGCCTGGAGGGCACGGACGACGTGACCGCGCGGATGGGGGCGCGCAAGGCGGTATCCGGCGATTACCTGCGCGCCGTCGACAACCTGCGCGACGCCGGTTTCCAGCCGGAGCGGATCGAAACGTACCTCCTGGTCGGCCTCCCCGGACAACGCCCGGAAGCGGTCGAGCGCGCAATCGACGAGGTTCGCGCCGCAGGCGGGCGCCCAAAACTCGCCGAATTCTCGCCGATTCCGCAGACGCCCGCGTTCGCCGCCGCCGTCCGCACCGTCCCGGAAATCGCTTCGGAACCGTTGCTGCACAACAATACCGTCTACGCGCCGTACGTCGCGGGGACGGTCCCGCCGGAGGAGTTGCAGCGGCTGAAAGATCGTGCAAGAAGGTGACGCGCGCGCTATAATCGGTGGAAGTATCGGCGGGGAGGCTGTCTCGGATGGACCGGAAAAGAATTTCCATGCTGCTGGGCGATCTCGGCATTCTCACGGTCGCACTGATCTGGGGCGCGACCAACGTCGTCATCCGCGGGGCGCTCTCCGGCATCACGCCGTTCTGGTTCTGCGGGCTGCGCTTTATGTTGGCCTTTTTCACCCTTCTGCTGCTCTTCGGCAAACGCGCGTGCGCCATGCCGCGCAAAATCCGCGCCACCGGGACGGCGATCGGTGCGATCTTCGTCTGCGCCTACCTCGTCGGGGCCGTTGCGCTTCTCTATACCACGGCGGGAAACCAGTCCTTCATCATCTCCATGTCCGTCGTCTTCGTCCCCCTCTGCATCTGGGCGTACACGCGGAAATTCCCCGGATGGCACATCGCCGGGGCCGTCGTCCTCTGCACTGCCGGGATGGCGGGGCTCATGCTCGACGGCAATCTCAACCTCAATGTCGGCGACGCGCTTTGCTTCGCCTCCATGGTCTTCGTCTCGGCGCACATCATGCTCGTGCAGCGCTTCGTGCAGGGCGCCGACCCGTACGGCCTCGCCTGCTGGCAGGCGTTCGGGGGCATGCTCGCCTCCCTGGCCTGCGCCCTGCTGTTCGAGCCCTTCCCGGCGGACATCTCCACCCCGGCCTGGCTGGCCGTCGTCTACGCGGCGACGATCGGCTTCGCCCTGACCCTGGTCCTCCAAAACACGGCACAGCAACACACGACCGCGACGCACGCGGCGATCCTGCTCTCCCTGTCCGGGGTCTTCGGCAGCGTCATCGGCGTCATCTTCCTCGGCGAACCGATGACATCCCGCATCTTCCTCTCCTCCGCCACGATTCTCGCGGGAGTATTGCTGGCGGAGGCGATACCGTCGGCGGGGAAACGACGGAACGGCGGGAAATAACCCTCCCCGCCGCCATCGCCGCCGACGGCCGTTCAGGAGATCGGAGCGGCCTCCGCCGCACGGCGTACATTGCGGGAAAGCCGTTCGGCGATCTCCGCGTAACGACGCGGTACATTCGTCCCGCCAGCCCCAAGAAGGTGCATCCGATCCCACTGCGCGCGGCTCGGCTCCGCACCCGCAGCCTCGATACAGGCCGCAAGCCCTCCGCACCAATCGTCCAACGCCCCCAGCGCACAGGCATATGGCAGGAGCCGCGCGTAAGCGGGGGCGTCGGTCGCACATTCCGCCGCATTTGCCCGCGGTTTTTTCAAGAACAGCAGCAGCCCGGCGAGCTCGCTCGCGACGCGCGCACCCTCGCGCGTCCGGGCGGGCATGAGGCGGCCGAACACATACGCCGCCGTCGCGGAGGCGCAATAGCTCAGAAATAAAACCGTATCGAGCTGCCAGTACCGCCAGGCGTAGAATATGCAAAAGGCCCCCCCCAGAACCAGCACCGGGTAACGATGGAAGGGGCGCAAGGCCAATAAAAGAGGAAACAGCGCCAGAACGGCCGCCGGGACGGCGCTGTCGCGTACGTTTGCCCCGGCGGCGAGCGAAAACACCAGCGGCAGGAAGAGCAGCACCCCGGCTGCGCTGTAGCCTTGATTCAGCAGGAAAAAACGCCTTGCGCGCAGCCGAAAAGCCTCCTTTTGCCGCTGCATGGCCCGTTTCAATAAAACCCCGTTGCCCCCGCCCAGCGTGATACCGCCCGCCGCACAGCCGGAGAAAAGCGTTTCCGCGACGGCGCGGAGGGGACTGGGAAGCAGGTGGAGCACGTTCACCCGGCCGACCGTCTTTTCGGTGGGAAGCAGCCGCAGCCCCCCATCGCCGTCGGCCAGCTCCACGGAGCCGCGAACCCCAAGTTCCAGGATGTCCGCCACAAACAGCTCTTTCGTATAGCGCATGCGCACCAGGTATCCCGCAAAACCCGGCTCGATCCCCTCCGGCGGCTCCGCCGCCGCCCGCGCGGAAAATCGGTACGGATCTCTCCCCTTACGATACCAAACGCACAGGTAATACGACAGGATGCCGAGAAACGAAAGCAGTGCCCCGTAACGCCTCCATCCGGCGCATAGGGATGGGGGGATCACGCTGCCCACAAGCGCGAAGTCGACGATCCCCTTGTCCATGGATGCGGAGAACCAGACCGCGTTGCCCGCTTCGAGGGGCACGTCCGTCGCGAAAGAACCGTCCCGCAGCGGCACAAGCGGCCTTCCGAAGGCGCCGCCGAACCCGCTGAAAACCGTCAACTCCGAAAAACACGCCGCGCCCGGCAGGTCCACGGATACGGAGACGCGCTCCACGGGCAATCCCCAAGCATTACCCGTGACGTTCCAGCGCAGCGCGTCCTGCGTTTCGCGAGGGAAAAGGCATCCGGTGATATCGTACACGATTTCGTAGGTATGCACTCCCGCCGCCAACACCGGCGTTTCCGGCGAGAGCCGGAGATACACCTCGCGCTCGCCGCGCTCGACGCCGACGCCGGCCGCCCGGCCGTCCAGCGTCGCTGCCAGCAGGGAAAAACCGCTCCGGCGCAGGCTTCCTCCATCCCCCACATAATATGCGGGAAACGTCCGCGTGAAGGTGCGAGCCCCGGCCGAATCCGTTTTCACGCGCACGGACTCCCGTACGCGTATCGACGCATCGTCCCGGACCGTCGCCGCCACGGAGAGGTTGAGGATGCGTTCGCGGGCGGTCGATTCGGCAACTCCCCCCCAAATCGTGTACAATAGAGATGCGAGAAGGCAGACAAGGTGTTTCGGTCTCAAGGGAACGTCACCGCCTTGTTTTTTTGCGTAAAAACGACAGATGCCGCATCGCCGCATTATTTTATCATTATTTTTTAAAAAATACAGCAAATCACAAATAACATTAAAGGGGTGGTTTTCGTGTCGGCTGGAGTTGTATTGGGCGTAATCGTTCTTGTGATCGTCGTCGTATTTCTATGGGCCGTCGGCATCTACAACAAGCTCGTCCGCCTTTCGAACATGAAGGACGAGGCGTGGAGCGGCGTGGACGTCCAGTTGAAGCGGCGCTTCGATCTGGTGCCGAATTTGGTGGAGACGGTAAAGGGTTATGCGAAGCACGAGGAGGGCACACTGCAGAAGGTCGTGGAGGCGCGCGCGGCGATCGGGCAGGCCAAGACGGACGGACAGCGGATTGAGGCGGAAAATTACCTGACCTCGACGCTCCGCAGCCTTTTCGCCGTGGTGGAAGCCTACCCGGAGTTGAAGGCGAACCACAATTTCACCGAGCTTCAGCGGGAACTCTCCTCCCTGGAAAACGATATCCAGATGGCGCGACGCTATTACAACGGCACCGTCCGCGAGTTCAACAACGCGATCCAGACGTTCCCGGCCGTTTTGATCTCCCGCCAGCTGGGCTACAGCGAGGCCGCTTTTTTCAGCACCGACGAGGAATCGCGGGAACCGGTCAAGGTACGGTTTTAGAATGGGCAGCGGCCTCTCAAACGACTCATAGCCCGCCCCCGGGGCTCAAACCCCCGCACGCGCAAGCAAATATAAACCCCGCACATCCCACCAAACTCCGGATATAACGCCGCAGGGAGCAGGCGACAACACGCCCGCTCCCTGCCGTAAACCGACCGCCGGTGCGCCGCCACCCCGAACGACGTGACGGGGACTGCACCGCGTCATATCCTTACGATACCCGCTCCTCCCTTTCCCTCGCCACGATTTCCTCATGGCCTTCCATCGTGCGGAAGCCGATTGGCACCTTTTCGTCGGGCACGTACTCCGTATTCGAGAAGGTCCGGTGGAAACGCAGCTGCACGCTGCTGATATGCATGACGATCCGGTCGCCGTTTCTGCACTCGCAGACGAGCATGTCCGGCGGCAGCGGAATGACGCGTTCCACCGAAACCTCGCCTCCACCGTAGCAGATGGCGATCACCTCGAGCCCCTCCCCGCGGGAAAGCTGTTCGTGAAACAGCTCCATCTCCGTTTTGAGGTTGCTGAAAAAACTCGCATCCTTCTTCGCCTGGACAATGGGTTTTGTTTTTATCATTTCGCGATCAACTCCAATTGCGTAATTTTTATTCATTGCAGTTGATCATATTTCTTCGTTTTTTGTCTGTCAAAGCAATCCCTGCAACAATCGCACCGGATTTTCCCCGCACTGCCGAGGCGAATAGCCAGGACAGCGTCAAACAAGGCCGCTTCCAACCAATGCCCTCACAAAAGGCGGAGGCCGGTCTCTCG
>DAIRUD010000153.1:0-5425 GCA_036803565.1 Synergistaceae bacterium
CTCGGCCCGCATGCGGGCGCGATACGACGAGGGAACGGCGCGCTGCCTCTGCGCGGACGTCCGGCGGGCGCTTCCCCGCATCGCGGCGCAGTACCCGGACGGGTTCGACATCGTCTTCGCCGATCCCCCCTACTGCCTGGGATGGGGCAGGGAACTCCCGCCCCTGATCGAGCGGCACGCCTCGCTCCTTGCGCCGGACGGCGTCTTCGTCCTCGAACGCTCGGCCCGGGAAACGCCCGCGGAGACGGCCCTGTCGCGGGATGATAGAATATACGGAGAGACGGTCCTGTCCATCTACCGCGGACGACCGGACGACGAACGGGAGGGCGCATCGTGCTGAAAGCGGTATATCCGGGGTCCTTCGACCCCTTCACGAACGGGCATCTCGACATCACGCAACGCGGTGCCAGCATCTTCGACGAGCTGATCGTCGCCGTGCTGATCAACGCGGAGAAGAACTCCATGTTCAGCGTCGACGAGCGGCAGATGATGGCGCGCGAGGCTCTGGCCCACCTGCCCAACGTGAGCGTGAAGGCCTTCGACGGCCTGCTCGTCGACTTCATGCGGCGGGAGCGCAGCCGCGTCATCCTGCGCGGGCTGCGGGCGCTCTCCGACTTCGAGTACGAGTTCCAGCTGGCGCAGATGAACAAACAGCTGGCGCCGGAGACCGAGACGTTCTTTCTGGTGACGGACGCGAAATACTCCTACCTCTCCAGCAGAAACGTCAAGGAAGTCTATCACTTCGGCGGGGCGATCCAGGAGTTCGTCCCCCCCGGCGTCTTCCGCCGCATGCGCGAGCGCATCCGCCCCAAGGAGATAAAGTAGGACAGAGCCGCGCTACGCAACCAGCACCGGCACGCGGCGCGCCTCCGCGCGCAGGAGCGGACGCTCGGTCAGCAGCTCCCACAGCTCCGTGGCGCGGTGCTCGACGTCCATCATCCGGCGCGCATAGGCGTCCGGCGGCGCGGAAGCCCTCGATATCACGGGGAGCGACGCGCGCCCGCGCATCTCCGCCAGCAGCTCCCGGCCGCGCGCGTTGGCGCCCAGCACGCGCAGGTACGCGGGGCCGCGCTCCTGAAAGCAACGGCTCTCCTCATGCGTCAGTCCGATCAGGGCGTGGGCGCAATACCGCTGAATCCGCCCCTTCGGGTAACGGCGGCTGGTGCAGGCGTCCACGAACGCAGCCAACGACCCGCTGCGGCGCGCGGCGTCGAGGAGGCGGTTCTCCAGCCCCTCGCGCATCTCGGCAACCTGCCGCAGCCCCGCCGCGCCACACCGCACGATCGTCCCCTTGAACGCCCGCCACAAGCGGTCCGCGTCCGCCGCGACGCGCCCTTCCGCAGCCGCGCGCCGCAGGATCGCGGCGCTCTCCCCGGGGAGCAGCGCGCTTGCCTCCTCGATCCCCTCCGTGCCGAAAACATGCCGCACGGCCGTGGCGCTCGCGAAGCCGCCCGCTTCGCCGTCCCGATCGTGAAACCCCATGCCGACGCGGCCGACGGGCGATATCACGAGCGGGTACCCTCGCTCGCGCACGCGCTTCACATAGGCCAGCGCCAGGTTGTTGTTGGCGCCGCGCAATATCTCCAGGCTGCCCGGGAGCAGCTCGTCGAGCGCCATGCCGCGCGCCTGCACGAAGGAATATCCCTCGTCGAGCCGCTTTTTCAGTGCCGCCCGAAAATCCTCCGGCTCGGCGTTCAACAGATCGGCGAGCCGCCCGAGGTCCGCCTCGGGATTCTCCATACCGAAAGAGATCGCATCCACGACGCCCGTCGCGGCGAGGATGTCGACGGCGGCGTTGGCGAAGAGCCCGGCGTTGTGGCAGGAGAAGACGACCGGCAACTCCAGCACGAGGTCGACGCCCGCGGCGAGGGCCATCCGCGCCCGATCGCCCTTGTCGAGCAGCGCGGGTTCGCCCCGCTGCACGAAATCGGCGGAAATGACGGCGACTATCGCGCCGCCGTTTGCATCCGCACGCGATTTCCTGATATGATATTGATGCCCATGATGCAGAGGGTTATACTCGGCGACGATGCCGACGATACTCACAAGTGGCACAACTCCCTTCGCGCCACCAGATTACGTGCGGAGGGCGAAACGGTCAAGGAGGTTATCCGTGTAGATGAAAATCCTGGTTCTCAACTGCGGCAGCTCTTCCCTCAAGTATCAGCTCTTCGACATGTCCGACGAATCCGTCCTCGCCAAGGGGCTGGTGGAGCGCATCGGCATCGACGGGTCGCGCATCAAGCACGAAAAGGGCGCCGACAACACGACGATTCGGGAGACCGACATTCCCGACCACACGGCGGCCATCAAGATGGTGCTCGAGCTCCTTCTCGACGCGCAGACGGGCGCGCTGAAGAGCCTGGACGAACTCGCCGCCGTCGGACACCGCGTCGTGCACGGGGGGGAGAAATACTCCAAGTCGACCGTCATCACGGACGCCGTCGTCAAGGAGATCGAGGAGTGCTCCTACCTCGCGCCGCTGCACAACCCGGCCAACCTCATGGGCATCCGCGCCATGAAGGAGGCGCTCCCCAACGTCCCCAACGTCGCCGCCTTCGACACCGCCTTCCATCAGACGATGCCTCCGAAAGCCTATATCTACGGCGTCCCCTACGAGTACTACGAGACGGACAAGGTACGCCGCTACTCGTTCCACGGCACCAGCCACGCCTTCGTCGCCCAGCGGGCCGCCGAGATCCTCGGCAAGCCGGCGGCGGAGCTCAAGATCGTCACCTGCCACCTGGGCAACGGCAGCTCGCTGGCCGCGGTCAACGGCGGCAAGTGCGTCGACGCCAGCATGGGCATGGGCACGACGGCGGGCGTCCTGATGGGTACCCGTTGCGGCGACGTCGACGGCTCCGTCTTCCTGCACCTGATGGAGAAGGTCGGAGACGTCGGCAAACTCAGCGATATCCTCCACAAGAAGAGCGGGCTGCTCGGCGTCTCCGGCGTCTCCAGCGACCTGCGCGACGTCGAGGAGGCCGCGGCGAAGGGCAACGAGCGCGCCCAGCTGGCGGCGGACATCCTCTGCACCTCCGTGAAAAAGTACATCGCCGGCTACGCGGCGACGATGGGCGGCGTGGACGCCATCGTCTTCACGGCGGGCATCGGCGAGAACAGCGACGTCACCCGCGCACGGGCGACCGAGGGGCTGGAGTTCATGGGCGCCAAGATCGACCCCGCCAAGAACAACGGCCTGCGCGGCAAGGAGGCCATCGTCAGCACCGACGATTCCCGCGTCAAGATCATGGTCGTCCCCACCAACGAGGAGCTCATGATCGCCCGCGACACCCAGAGGCTGACCGCGAAATAACGCCGACATACGCACGACGACGCGCCTGCCGCCATCGCGGCGGGCGCGTCGCTTGTCCGCACGGAGGCGCAACGCGCCCGGCTGTGCTATAATTTTTCCCCTGCGTACATGGAGGTGGAACGACATGCCCGAGACGACGCCATATGCCAACTGGGACTGCACGATCGCCCTCTCGCGCATTCACAGGACGGGAGAATCGTTCGAGGAGACGTTTTCGCTGCCGCTCGACGGGCCGATCGCGCACTGGGGACAAACCTACGCGCCGCAGGGACCGCTGACGGCAACGATCCGCGCGAACTACGCCGGAGAACGGATCGTCGTCAAGGTCTCCGTCAGCGCCCGCTTCACCCTCCCCTGCTCGCGCTGCCTCGCCGATACGGGGCTTGCAATTGCGGGAGATTTGCGGTATCTTTTTACTCTGCGTCCGGTCCGCGAGGAATCGGAGGAAAACGACGGCGCGGACGAGGACGGCGAGATCGACCTCATTCCGCTCGACAGCTTTCAGGGCGAGGTGGACTTCGCGCCCTACATCTGGGAAGCCCTCGTGCTTCACCTGCCGGAGGGGGTTCTCTGCGCGGAGACCTGCAAGGGCCTGTGTCCCATCTGCGGCAAGGATCGGAACGAGACGGACTGCGATTGCGAAGAGGACCGCACGGACCCCCGACTGGCCGTCCTGCGGGAGTTGAATTGAACACGATCGATGCGATTGCGCATCGTTCAGGAGGGTAAGGAGGGAAAATCATGGCAACTCCGAAAAGAAGGGTTTCGCACGCACGCACGCACAACCGCAAGGCGAAGTTCATCGGCGCGCTCAGCGCGCCCGCGGTGGCGACGTGCCCGCACTGCGGCGAGCCGGTACAGACCTACCGCGCCTGCGGCGCCTGCGGCTACTACAAGGGCCGCAAGGTTCTGAAGATCGCGGCGGAAGAGGAATAGACGAGGCGACGCGTTCGTCGAAAACACATTGCGGGGAGGCCGGGTAACCTGTCTCCTCTGTTTGTGTATGTGCGCACCGCCGATACGCTCCGGGAGGTGTCCGATATGACCCGCAAAACGCTGTTCTCCCTCCTTCTGCTGCCCTTCCTCGGGGCGTGGTTGTGCGGCGCCGCCGCCTTCGCGGAGCCGCCGACCTCCCGACGCCCGCATCGCCCCCCACCGCCGCAACACCGGCCCCCCGTCCACATCGAAATCGAGGGGCCGCGAATCGGCGACGACGAGGACGACGACACGCCCGCCGTGCAAGCGGACGGCCGCATCGTCGTCGTCCCCGCCGCCCCCGGGGACTGGGAGAGGAGCCTGGACGTCGCCGCCGGAACGTTCGCGCTCTACGCCCCGCTGACGCTGCCCGCGTCCCTGCCCAAGGAGGACGTCGCCGCCATCCGCGCCGTGTTCAACGACGCGGTGCGCAAGGCGTCCGTCGGCGCGCGTCTGGACGACGACCGCGCCCGCCTCTCGATCACCGGGGGCCTGGCGCCGGGGGCCGGTTTCGGCCGCGTCGAACTGCTGTACATCCTGCTGGAACGCGCCGACGGGAAAATCTTCGTCCAGGATCTCTCTATCGGCCTCTGATTTCTGCTACAATCCGAGGGATCGCGGGAGAAGCTCCGTTCTTCTACGCACCGCCGCTTCCCGCGCCGGAAGGAGAGGTTCGCCCTGTCGACACAAGACTGGAAAAACTCGACGCTTCTGCGCAAGACCGTCAACTCGCTCAACGGCTTCCGCGTCGCCTTCCTGAAGGAGAAAGCGATCATGCAGGAATCGTTCGGGCTGGTCGCCCTCGTCGGCGCCGCGATCCTGCTCGGCTGCGACGGTTCGCAGATCTTTCTCGTCTTCCTCGCCTGCCTGCTCCCGATCACGCTGGAGCTCGTCAACTCGGCCATGGAGATCTTCATCGACCACGTCCTCGGCACCACTTACCGCGAGGAGATCCGCCGGGCCAAGGACATGCTCTCCGCCGCCGTCTGCCTCGCCCTGCTGATCGGCTACAGCGGCTCGCTCTGGATCATCTTCTTCGCCGCATAAACCGAGGAAAACGAACCTGCGCGCCCGCCCGCCGCGGCTCCGCCCTTTGCCGCGATGTTTTCGTACGCGATGAAAAAAAGGCCGACC
>DAIRUD010000154.1:0-5392 GCA_036803565.1 Synergistaceae bacterium
ATTCCAATGATAAATCCAATCGCTCATCATGATCGGCCACGTGGTAGCACTCCCCCAGTCGGCTCTGCCGACAGCCCCCTCTCGAGGGGGCCGGGGCTTAGTACGACGGAACGCCCCGCTTCCCTCAGAAAGGAGTGCAGCCAAGGGTGGTGGAGGGAGAGCTACCCTGCTTTAAATCATTCATTTGATCTAAAAACGGAACTACCTATTTACCACTGTTTTCAGGGTTAAACCGAATCGACACAGCGTTTGAAGAAATCGGGGTCCTGCGGAGTCGGCTCCCTTGACGCGGCGCAGGACGGAGCCTCGCGAAGCGAAAATACTCCGGTACTCTAGGCCGTCCCCGCAACGCCGGAGCCCGCGGCCGCGTCGCCGGTCTGCGGCATGCCGTCCGTCGCCTCGTCCGCCACGCCGCCCGCGGTCTCCTCCCGGCCGCCGCCGAGCGGAATCTTGACCACGGTTTGCATCCCCTCGGAGATCTCCGTTTTCAGGATCAACACCTTGGAGCCGTCCGGCATGACCACGATCTCCGACTCTGCGCCGCCGCCGTCCTTGCCCCCGTCCGTCCGGGAGTCCGAGAAGGAGATCTTCGACAATTCGCCGCCGGGCTTGGCGGATTTTTTCCCGCCCTTCCCCTCTTCCTCGTCCTCTTCTTCCTCCTCGTCCTCGATCATCGTCGAGGCCAGGGCCAGCGTCTTGACGTTGTTGATCATGTACCGCTGCGCGTCGGAAAGCTCCTTTTTCCCCCCAGCCGCAACGACGCCGGGACCTCCCGCGTTCCGCTCCCTTTCCTCGCGCTCCTCCGTCAGTCCCCGGATCAGCTCATCGAGCGCCTCCTCCGACTGCGGCGCGCTCCCGACACGGCGTATCTCCGTCAAAAAAGACGAGGTACGCTCCCCGATCGAACCGATTCCCGACAATTGCGCCATCCCCTGTCGCGAGCCCGATAATCCGTTATCGCGATTATAATCCCTTATGGCTCCGAGTTAGTATCGGCGCGATCCGTGGAAACTTGAGAGCGAAAACGCGCGGCATATCGCGCGGAAGAACGGCAATTGCCGTCGCCCTGGCGAGGAGCGGCGCTTTGCGGCGCCAGCCGGCACGCGCGGAAGCGGGCAGCGAATGCCCCGACCCGCTCCCGCCGCCGCTCCACACATGTGAAACGAAAATATAAAGAATCGATTGACTTATTTGCAAATATATGCCATACTGCACGTGTGATCTTGAATGTATCGATGTCCGCATGCCCGCAGACCATTGAAGCGTGAAAGGTTTGCACGGCGTGCGATTTTTATGTTCGGGATTAACAAATTTTAGGGGGTACCAAATTGAATAACGGTACGGTAAAGTGGTTCAACGAGAGCAAGGGTTTCGGTTTTATTTGTCGGGAAGACGGCGGCGACGACGTTTTCGTGCATTTTTCGGCCATCAAGGCGGACGGTTTCAAAACCCTCGCCGAGGGACAGAAAGTCAGCTTCGACGTCGAGCAGGATCCCAAGGACGCGCGCAAGTACCGCGCGGTCAACGTGGTCACAGCTTAATCGGCGATTCCTAACATAGAACCCAAACGACGTCCCGGGGCAATCGCTCCGGGACGTCGTCTATTCCTGCCTTCGTACGCGCGCCGATTCCCGGCTCGCCGACAAGGACCGTATATGCGCTTCGATTTGCTTTCGCCGTGTTTTCGATGCGTTTTTTTTTCGCGAGTCGCACCCGTATTTTCCAAAACCTACTATAATAGTGCCGGAAATCCAATCGACCATGCGGGGCCGCCGCCGGGGAGGGACCGGAAATGACCGAACAGAACGCCACATATGCCAGCCAGTTGGGCGCCGCTCTGGCGAACATCACCAAGACCACCGCCCTCACCTCCGGCATCCTCGAGGACGCCGCCAACGTCATCGCCCGGGAGGGCTGCCACGCCTTGCGCACGCACCGGGTGGGCATATGGCATGTAACGGACGACGCCGCCCTGCTGAAGAGCATCGCCAGCTACAACATCGTCACCGACCGCAACACGGTGCAGGACGATTTCCCGCTGGACGAGCGCCCCTCCTACGTCCAGCTCCTGACCACGGAGCGCCTGATCGTCATCAACGACGCGCTGCACACCACCGTGCTGCCCAACCTCCAGGACACCTACGGCCCGGAGATATGTTCGCTGCTTGACGCGCCCATCCGCATCGGCGGTAAGCTGGTCGGCGTCGTCTGCATCGAGCAGGACCGCTGCCCCGAGTTCCCCGACCATCGCGTCTGGACGGTGGAGGAGCAGAACTTCGCCTCCTCGCTGGCCGACTTCGTGGCCCTGGCGATGGAGAGCGCCGAGCGGCGGCGGCTGATGCGGCGTACCGAAACCCTGATGAGCAACCTGCCGGGCATGGTGTACCAGTGCCTGAACGACCCGCCGGAGTTCACCTTCACCTTCGTCAGCGAGGGCTGCTACAACCTCATCGGCTACACCCCGGAGGAGCTGATGGGCAACAACGCCGTGAAGTTCTTCGACATGGTGCACCCGGAGGACGTCGGCCCGCTGGAGCGCCTCAACGCCGAGACCCTCTCCGTGGGCCTGCCGCTGGAGACCACCTTCCGCATGATCATGAAGGACGGCACGGTCAAGTGGATCTGGGAGCGCAGCCGCGTGGTGGAACAAAACCCCGACGGCACCCCCCACATCCTGGAGGGCTTCTACACCGACATCACCGAACAGCGCCGCCTGGAGGCATCGGAGCTGGCCAACCGGGCCAAGTCGGAGTTCCTGGCCAACATGAGCCACGAGATCCGCACCCCGATGAACGCCGTGCTGGGCATGACCGACCTGGCCCTGCGCGGCTTCCCCGACCCGGCGGTGCTGGACTACCTCCGCAACATCAAGAACGCCGCCGGCGGCCTGCTCTCCATCATCAACGACATCCTCGACTTCTCCAAGATCGAGGCGGGCGCGATCGACCTGGTGCCGGAGCGGTACAACGTGCTGTCGCTGATCAACGACATCACCACCCTGATCGCCATGCGCATCGGGGCCAAGCCGCTGGAGCTCATCGTCGACGACGACCCGGCCATGCCCGTGGAGCTGTACGGCGACGTGACGCGGGTGAAACAGATCGCCTTAAACCTGCTCACCAACGCCGTCAAGTTCACCAAGGAGGGGCACATCGTCTTCCGCATCTGGACCGAACCCACGCCCGTCCCCGGCCGGTACCGCCTGCACATGTCCGTCGCCGACACCGGCATCGGCATTCGCGGCGAGGACATCCCGCTGCTCTTCAACAACTTTTCCCAGTTGGACACGCGCAAGAACCGGGGCATCGAGGGCACCGGGCTGGGCCTCGCCATCTCCAAGCAGCTGGTGGAGCTGATGAACGGCGAGATCGCGGTGGAGAGCGTCTACGGCAAGGGCTCCCGCTTCTCCTTCTACGTGGAGCAGCAGGCGGAAAGCCCCTACCCCGCCATCGTCCCGCTGGCCGCGCCCTACAAGGCGGGGGTCCTCTTCGCCAACCGCGAGAAGGCGCGCGTCATGCGCGACAAGCTGTCCCGCATCGGCGTGCCCTGCGAGGCCCTGGATTCGCCCAGGGACCTGGACCACACCTTCACTCATCTGTTCTTCGACCTGCCGGAGTACGAGCGGGTGTGCCGCGCCGCCGGGCCGCAGGCGCAGCTGTTCGCCGTGCCGCCGCACGCGGCGTGCAGGCAGGACGTCCCCGCCAACGTGCGGACGATCGCCGACCCCCTCACCAGCCTCACCGTGGCGCGCCTGCTGGGGCACCAGCCCGCCGGAACGGACATCGACGAGAGCGGCGAGGAGGGGCTGCACCTGCACGTGCAGAACGCGCGTTTCCTGGTGGTGGACGACATGGAGATCAACCTGGTCATCGCCGAAAACATTCTGCACGCCTACGGCGCGGAGATCGACACGGCCCTCTCCGGCTCCGAAGCCGTGACGATGGTACAGGACAACGATTACGACATCGTTTTCATGGACCACATGATGCCGGAGGTCGACGGCGTGGACGCGACGGGCATCATCCGCGCCCTGCCGGGCGAAAAGTACCGGCGGCTGCCCATCGTGGCCCTCACCGCCAACGTGGTCGGCGACGTGCGCAACATGTTCATCGAGAGCGGCATGAACGACTTTCTCTCGAAACCGCTGGAGACCGACGAGATCGAGCGCGTGCTGCGCGAGTGGCTGCCGCCGGAGAAGTGGAGCATGGAGCCGCGCGGCGATAACGCCATCCAATAGAACACAACGGGCGCTTCCTCAACATTAAACCAAGTATGTTTTTACGCCGTGAAAACTATTTTGGATCAACCTCCGTCATCGAGATCAGCTTCACGCCTTCACTTGGAACAAATTGCCAACCGATTCGCTCCCAACCATCATTTCTGTATTTCCACACAATACGATATACCCCTAAAGTGTCTGCGTTACAATCTCCTCGACATTGAATATCACTTACCAATTCGTGGATCGCATCCCCATCGACATCCATTGGTCTTACCGTAAGCGGAAATCCGGGCGTGGTTGTACAATATGCTCCCTCTCGAATTTCGCCGGACTCTATATCGTATATTGCGTCATACGTATCCTTTTTTTCGGAAAGATCCAACAAAACGGACAGCCCCGCAGCGGGGAGGCGCGACTCAAGGCGAAACCCCTCAAGGAACTCCCCGTTGACACAATACGACCCCAGCTCTTCCTCCCAATCAAACAGAATACGACCACGCCCATTTACAACTTCGACAACATAGTCACATGTAAAAAAAGCCATACCCCCATTTTGCACGGAAATAAAAATTTCGCGTTTGTCGCACGAAACAAAACTATATGCCTCCATTGGGTATTCATATCCCGAAGGAGGCAGCGAGATACGCATTGGTGCTTTATCAGGCGGCGTCACCTCCAAGAACATCTCGGAACTCAAACTTGGAAAAGAGGGCTCCCGAGTACCAATCAGTTTGACCCCGTGATCTTTGCCATTTTCCAATTGCAATGTTTTCTCCTCAAGTAAGTAAGAGTCGAAAACTTCTTCGCCATTCCCTTTCTCAAAAATGGGCAAATCGTCCATCTCGTGACGGGGAGCTTCTGTAACGGACAAAAAGGCATCATCAAAAAAAAGAAATTGCTGTCGTGTGTCATTTGCATCCACAGGAAGCAAGCTAAACATCAAAAAACAAACGTTAATTAAAGTAAAAAACATAAAAAGCAGTCTTTTGTTTAGGCAAACCGTTGTCAATTTATTAATTAGATTCTTGGCCTCATGCATTCACCTCAACCTCTCTTCACTTTGTCATGCTTCAAGATTGAAAAAGGAGGGAACCAGCGTATGCAGACGCCGCGAAAGACAGCAAGATAAACAAAGCAGCAAAAAGACGAAAAACGCTCAAAGCCCGCACC
>DAIRUD010000155.1:0-5391 GCA_036803565.1 Synergistaceae bacterium
AAATATTATTTTTTTGGAATTCTGACGGTTGAAATATTTCATCTTCAGGATTACAATCCACTCGCATTCACCCGAAACAATAAAAATCGTACCACCATTACGAAGGAGGGGTTCCCGTGTCGAAGAATTCTGTAAAGACCTTGCTCTTGTCCCAGGCGGACTTGATCGAGGCGGGCGTCATGGACATGAAGGGCTGCCTGGAGGCGATCGAGGACGCGTTCCGGCTGCTGGGCGAGGGCGATTACCTGATGGGCGGTCCTCTGGAGAACGAGCACGGCCAGATGATCTTCTTCCCCAAGGAGCGGCGCTTCCCGGGCATGCCCGTGACCGGGCCGGACCGCAGGTTCATGGCCATGATCGCCTACCTCGGCGGCAAGTACAACATCTGCGGCGAGAAATGGTACGGCTCCAACGCCGAGAACACCAAGCGCGGCCTGCCTCGTTCGGTCCTGACGACGATCCTCAACGACGCCGACACCGGCATTCCCTTCACCATCATGTCGGGGAACCTGATCAGCGCCATGCGCACCGGCGCGGTCCCCGGCGTGGCGGCGAAACACCTGGCGCGCAAGGGCGCGAAGAGCGTCGGCGTCATCGGCGGCGGTGTCATCAACAAGGCCTGCCTGCTGGCCATCAAGACGGGCGTCCCGACGATCGAGGAGGCCTACCTGTACGACGTCATGCCCGACAAGGGCAGGGAGTGGGCGAAGGAGCAGTCGGAGAAGCTGGGCATCAAGGTCGTCTTCGTGGACACGATCGAGGCCGCGACGCGCCCGGCGGACGTCATCACCATCGCCACCTCCGGCGACGCCTTCCCGCGCATCGAGACGGAGTGGATCAAGCCGGGCTGCCTCGTGACGTTCACCGGGGACGCCGACCTCGACCTCGACGCCTTCGCCAAGAACACCGTCATCGCCGACAACTGGAAGATGCACGAGGCCTTCCTGCAGGACGGCAGGGAGCACCCCAACGGCATCGAGGCGATCTCCGTGGTCGCGCCGTCCTATCATCTGCTCACCTACATCGACGCGGGCAAGTACGACCCCAGCGGCATCGTCAGCCTGGGCGACATCGTCTGCGGGCGTGAGAAGGGCAGGAAGCGCGACGACGAGATCATCATGTTCATCACCGGCGGCATGCCGGTGCACGACCTCGCCTGGGGCAAGACGCTGTACGACCGGGCGGTCGCCAAGGGCCTCGGCACCGAGTACGTGTTCTTCGACGAGGCGTACTGGAAATAACGCCGATCGCGGCAAACCCTCTCTGACGGCACGCACGCCGAGATTGCCCGGGAGCCGCTGCCTCTAACGCGACCGTGCATCTCCCGGATAAGATCGACCGCAAGGGTTCGGGGACGAAGTCTCCGAACCCTTGCGGTTCCTCCCTACACATCCCGCACCTCGACGCATGGGCGTGCGTATCCGGCGATGTCTTCCGATCCGCCCCAAGCGAACCGACTCGCCGCGTTGCGCCAGCGCTAGACACTACGAGCAAACCTCTCTGTCGTCGCCGCTTATTCCAATGATAAATCCAATCGCTCGTCATGATCGGCCACGCGGCAGCACTCCCCCAGTCGGCTCTGCCGACAGTCCCCTCGACGAGGGGGCCGAGGCTTGGCACGACGGAACGTCCCGCTTCCATCAGGAAGGAGCGCCGCCAAGAGTGGCGGAGGGACACCTGCCCTGCTTTCAATAATTGATTTGATCTAAAAATAGAACTAAAACCTTTATATCATTAATATGTGCTATTTTGAATAAATGTGCCAAAATGCCTTCAAATATTATCTACAAAAGGCACAAGAACTAAATATTCTATTCTTTTCAAAAATAGGTTGAAATATTTCTTTCATCGATTATAATTGCCGTATCAGATAACCATGCAGCGTCAAAATTGATCCGCAATCGATGGAATCCGGGCAACGTTGCAGCGCGTTGGTCCCCTTGAGATCGCGTATCCGCCTTCGGGTCGGTTCCCGCGGGCGAACGCCATTCCATTTAGAGAAAGGATGTGTTTTGGCCGACCCGAACGCACGCAGGTGTGGACGAACACCCTGGTGCCCTTGCCGATGCCGGAAATCGGCGATCCGGCCGTCGGGGCGTTGGGGCGCGGGGCGCAAATTGCGGAATGGAATGGAGTGACGATATGAAGGATTCGTTCGCGAAAATCGACAAACAGGTATTCATCGGCACGCTCGCCGTAACCCTGGCACTGTCCATCATCAGCATCATCTTTTCGGAGACGGTCTCGGGCGCCTTCACGGCCGCCTTCGGTTATCTCACCAGCACCCTGGGGTTCACCTTCATCTGGTTTACCATTTTCATCATCGCGTTCTGCCTGTTCATCGCCTTCAGCAAATACGGCAACATTCGCTTCGGTTCGGATACCGACCGGCCGGTTTATTCCAATATCAGCTGGTTCTCCATGATCTTCGCCGCAGGCATGGGGATCGGCCTCGTCTTCTGGAGCGTCGCCGAACCGCTCAACCACTTTTTCGTATCGCCCACGGCGCCGCACGCCTCCCCGGAGGCGTCCATCGTGGCGCTGAAATACACCTTTTTCCACTGGGGGATCCACCCGTGGACGCTCTACCTCGCCGTGGCACTGCCGATGGGCTACTTCCACTTCCGGCGGAAAAAACCGATGCTGATCAGCTCCTGCCTCCAGCCGTTCCTGAGCGACGAGGCGATCCGAGGCGGCCTGGGAAAGAGCATCGACACCTTCACCGTCATCCTGACCCTGATCGGGATCGCGACCTCCTTCGGCCTCGGCAGCCTACAGATCACGAGCGGGCTCAAATCCGTGTTCGGGATCTCCCTGGGGGAGGGGGTCGGGACGACGATCGCGGTCATCCTGATCTGCTCCGTCCTCTTCACGCTGTCCGCCAGCGCGGGCATCGAGAAGGGCATGAAGCGCATCAGCAACGCCAACACGGTCATCATGTTCGGCGTCATGCTCTTCGTCCTCTGCGCGGGGCCGACGCGCGCCCTGCTCAAGATGACCACGGAGAGCGTCGGCGCCTATCTCTCCGACTTCGTCCGCATGAGCTTCTTCACCGACGCCAACGGCACGGTCGCGGCGCACGCCGGCTTCGACTGGGTCAGCGGCTGGACGGTCTTCTACTGGGCGTGGTGGACCACCTGGACGCCCTTCGTCGGCGGCTTCATGGCGCAGATCTCCAAGGGCCGGACGCTGCGCGAGTTCATCCTGGCGGTCATGTTCATCCCCATGTTCCTCAGCTGCATCTGGTTCGGCTTCCTCGGCGGGACGGCCATGCAGGCGGAATTGGCGGTACCCGGCAGCGTGGTGCCCGGCGGTGCGGTGGACACCAACGCCGCCACCTTCTCGATGCTCGCCACGCTCCCCCTGCCGCAGTTCAGCTCCCTGCTGGTCATGCTCTCCCTGACCATCTTCTTCCTGACCTCGGCGGACGCCGGCGTACAGGTGGTCACCGTCATGAGCTCCCGCGGCGAGGAGAACACCGGAAAGGGCATCAAGGTTCTGTGGGGGGCCATCCTCACCCTGCTCGCGATCATGCTCGTCATGACCGGGGGCCTGTCGACGGTGCAGTCCATCTCGTTCATCTTCAGTTTCCCGTTCATGATCCTTCTCTTTATCATCATGCTCGGCCTGTACAAATACCTCGCCACGCACGAACGGGGGCTCGATCCCGCCCAAACGCCGGGGACACCCGGGAATTAGACGCAAGAGAAACGGAAGGAGAATCTGTCGGATGCAACGCTATCAGGTAGTGACACAGAACGAGATCGAGCGGATCCACGAGAACTCCCTGCGGATCATGGAGAACGTGGGCATCGTCATAACCCACAAACCGGCCCAGGAGATTCTGGCCAAGGCCGGCGCCAGGGTCGACGGCAAGACCGTCTATTTCCCGAAAGCGCTGGTGGAGGAGAAGCTGAAGGGCGTCCCGTCGTCCTTCACACTGCACGCCCAGAACCCCGCCAAGAGCGTCGTGATCTCGACCGAGACCACCGCCTTCGTCGGACCGTACGGCGCGCCGGCGGTGCTGGACCTGGACCGGGGCCGCCGCAGCTCCACCCTGGCGGACTACATCGACATCGTCAAGATCTGCGACACGCTGCCCAACATCGACATCCAGAGCCACATTTCCTGCGAACCGAACGACGTCGACGTGGACGTCCGCCACAACGTCATGGTGTACAACACCCTGAAATACAGCGACAAGCCGCTGATGGGCACCTGCTACGGCTACGAGTACTCCAGGCAGTCCATCGAGATGGCGGCGATCGCCTTCGGGGGCATGGACGCCATCAAGGACAAACCGGTCATCGCCGCCATCCCCTGCACGCTCACGCCGCTGGCCTACGACGACAGCATGATCGGATCGATCATGGCCTACGCCGAGTGCGGGCAGGCGCAGTTGGTCAACTCCCTCTCCATCGCCGGCATGACCACGCCCGCCACCCTGGTCGGCCTGGTCTCGCTGCAGAACGCCGAGGTGCTGGCGGGCATCGTGCTGGCGCAGTGCGTCAACCCCGGATGCCCCATCGTCTACTCCGCCTCCGGATCGAACGCCGACATGTCCTCCTGCAACCTGGCCATCGGCACCCCGGAGGACGCCCTGATCTCGCTGATCAACGGGCAGCTGGCGAAGTATTACAACATCCCCTGCCGCATCAGCGGCGCGCTCTCCGACTCCAAGATGATGGATTCCCAGGCGGCCTACGAATCCGCGATTACCTTGATGATGGCGCAGATGGCGGGCGGCAACTTCATCCTGCACAGCGCCGGCATCATCGAGACGTACAACTGCGTGTCCTTCGAAAAGTTGATTATCGACAACGAGATCATCGGCTACGTCAAGCGCATCGGCCGGGGCGTCGAGGTGAACGACGACACCCTCGCCTACGACGTCATCGCCGAGGTCGGCTCGCAGAACGAATTCCTGACCCACGAACATACCTACGAGCACTTCCGCGAGGAGTTCTACGTCCCCACGCTGAGCAACCGCCAATCGGTCGACGTATGGGAGGAGCGGGGCAGCCTGCCGATCGAGCGGGTGGCCAACGCGAAGTGGAAGGAGATCCTCGCCGGTTACAAGAAAACCGTACTGTCGCCGGAGGTGGACGCGGACCTGAGGAAATACATCGAGACCCACTGACGCGGAGCACCTCCGCAACAAAAAATCAGGCCGCGCGGAGGGAGCCGCAGCCCAAGCGCACGATTGAATCCGGCCGCCGAGGGCAGGGGGGTACGCGATCGCCCCTCCCGCCTTCGGCGGAATCACAACAACGACGTCCTGCGCATGGGCTCACGCATCCACGCAACAGCACCAAGCCCGCGAGAAACCCGGTTGCGGATTTACGCGAAGCTGCGGATACCGCCCGGTTTTCTCCCGATCAACAGGGGAAC
>DAIRUD010000156.1:0-5377 GCA_036803565.1 Synergistaceae bacterium
TTCTTGATTCTCGAGGTTTGATCTTTGGACAATGTTGCCGTTTTTCTCGAATCCCTCCCCGGTATCGCACAGGGGCTTTTCACGACGCTCGGGCTTGTCGCCGGGGCGCTGGCCGTCGGCTTCGCCGTAGGGCTGCCGCTCGGCGTCGTCCAGGTGTACGGCGGTAAACTGCCGTCGCGGCTGGTCGCCGTCTACGTCTGGTTTATCCGCGGGCTTCCCAACCTCGTGCTGCTCTTCCTCTTTTATTACGGCCTTTTTCCGCTGCTGGGGCTCCATCTTCCCGCCTTTTTCGTGGGCGCGACGGTGCTCGGCCTGCGCAGCGCGGCGTACCAGTCGCAGATCTTTCGCGGCGCGCTGCTCTCCATCGACCAGGGGCAGATGCAGGCGGCGCGCTCGCTGGGGATGAGCCGCGCGCTCGCCATCCGCTCCGTCGTCCTGCCGCAGGCGCTGCGCATCTCCCTTCCCGCCTGGTCGAACGAGTACCCGATCCTGCTCACCGACTCCTCCGTCTGCTACGCCATCGGCGTCATGGAGATGCTGACGCGGGCGAGTTTACAGGTCACCCGGACCTCGGCGCCGACGCCGATCTATCTGGGGACCGCCGCGATCTTCATCCTGATGAACTACCTGGGAATGCGCGGCCTGCACCATCTGGAGAAAAAATACCGCATCCCCGGTTTCGGAGGTTCGTGAAGATGTCCGCGAAAAAACATTCCGCCGCGCTCCGCAGTCCATCGGACGTCGTCCTGCGCGTGCAGGACCTGCACAAGCGTTTCGACGCCGAGGAGGTCCTGAAAGGCGTGACGTTCGACGTCTACAAGGGCGACGTCAAGGTTTTCATCGGCCCCTCCGGCACCGGCAAGAGCACCATGCTGCGCTGCCTCAACCGCCTCGTCGAGCCCGACGAGGGACGCGTGTGGCTGGGCGGGGAGGAGATCACCGGCGTCAGCGACATCGACCGCATCCGCCGCCGGATGGGCATGGTCTTTCAGAACTTCTACCTGTTCGACCACCTGACCGCGCGGCGCAACGTGGAGATCGCACTGCTCAAGGTGCTGCGGATGTCCAAGAAGGAGGCGCGGGAACTGGCCGACTTCGAGCTGGCCCGCGTGGGCATGGAGCGCTTCGCCGACAAGTACCCCGCCGAACTCTCCGGCGGGCAGGCCCAGCGCGTCTCGATCGCCCGCTCGCTGGCGATGAACCCGGAGGTCATGCTCTTCGACGAGCCGACCAGCGCGCTCGACCCGGAGCTGACGGGCGAGGTGCTCGACGTCATGCGCTCCCTGGCGGCCGGGGGCATGACGATGCTCGTCGTCTCGCACGAGATGGAGTTCGCCTACTCCGTGGCCAACGAGGTGCTCTTCATGGAGGGCGGCGTCGTCGCCGAGCGGGGGACGCCGCAGGAGATCCTGGACGGGGCGACCGCGGGCGGCTTCGAGCGCACCCGCACGTTTTTGAGGCGCATTCATGGATGAGCTGTGGACCTATTTCGTCGAGGGCATGAGCGGGCCGCTCTGGGAGGGGTTTCTCGCCTCCTGCAAGCTGATCGTCTGCTCGGTGCCGTTCGGGCTGCTGCTGGGGTTTCTCGTCGCCGTCGGCTGGGTGTACGGCAACAAGCCCGTCGCGACGCTCTGCCGCACGTACGTGACGCTGGTCAAGGGGACGCCGCTGTTGATCCTGCTCTTTATCCTCTACTTCTGCCTGCCGACCTTCGGCATCATGTTGACGCCCTTCTGGGCCTCGGTGCTCGGCTTCATCCTCTGCAACGGCGCCTATAATTCGGAGTATATCCGCGGCGCGCTGCTCTCCGTCCGCTCGGGCCAGCTGGTGGCGGCGCGGGCGCTGGGCATGAGCCGCTTCGAGGGCACCCTCTTCGTGGTGATCCCGCAGGCGGCGCGACGCGCCATCCCCGGCTGCTCCAACGAGTTGGTGTACCTGATCAAGTACTCCTCGCTCGCCTACATGCTCTCCTACGTCGAACTGACCGGCGCGGGCAAGATGGTGGCGACGCGTTCCTTCCGCTTCACGTTCGTCTTCGCCGTCGTCGGCGCGATCTATCTGCTCACCGTCTCCGTCGCGACCCTGCTCTTGTCCCTGGTCGAGAGAAAGTTCTCCATCCCCGGTTTCGAGTTGAAGCGGCGGTAGGACCGAAGCTGCCGACGCCGCGTCAGGCGACGTTCCGCCTGACGCCGGGCTGTTTGCCGTCGCCGTCGGAAAGCGGCCGCTCCTCTTTTTTCAACACGTAGACGACGATGGCGTTGTAGCCCAGCTCCGCCCGCAGCGTGCAGCTTCCCTCGAGATCCGCCTCGTGGGTCGACAGCGCCGGACGGACGTCCTGCTCCAGTTGGGCCAGGATATCCGGGTCGAAAAAGTACTGCTTGTTGCCGTGGGCGATCTGGAAGTATTTTCCGGCCGTTTTTTTCTCGAAGGAGAAGCACTTGACGATATAACGGCCCGGCGGGATGTCCTGCAACTCGATCTCCGCGCGTACGCGCTCCATGCGCAGGTGCGTCTCCTCGTCGACGAGGTAGGGGTTGAAGTAGCGCGGGTTCAGCGCGATGACGACGATTTCCCCGTCGGCCCCGTCGCCCTTCGAAATGGCGAAATTGCCGAACCGGTGCCGGGAGGTGTAGCGGAAGAAATTGAGCAATTGCAGGATGTAGAAGGGGAGGTTGCGGACCGTGTCGCAGAGGAAGAGGCTGATGACGTCATCGTCGTGGATGCCGGTCATGGTTTCCTTCGACCAGCTGTTCAGCCAGTAGGCGATTCCCGAAGCTTCGCCCGCGTAATCCAGCAGCTCGTGGACGATGATGGCCGAGCGGAAGAAGACGTCGCCGTCGGCCTGTCCCTCGTAGGCCAGCGTATTCCACTCCGTCACGTAGATGTCCTTGGTGCGCACGCCGCAATCGCGGATGGCGTACCAGGCATTGGCGATCATGGCCTTGCCGTAGGTGCGGAGGGCCTCGCACTCCGCGTCGCTGAAGGCGGCGCTGTGCCGTTCGCGGCGCGGATCGATGGAAAGGGTGAGGAAGTCCGGCTCGCACCCGGCGATTTTGCAGGCGAGAAGCTGCTCCGCGCAGTCGTCCAGCTCCCCGGGGTTGCTGGAGGAGATCGCCTGGAAGCCGACGCCGATCGAGGGGGAGATCTCCTTCAACATCCGGTACAGCGCCGCATAGCAGTCCATGAAATGCCTGCGCTCCATGGGGGCGGTGTGAAGGATTTCGAAGCGGCAGCTCCGCCCATAGTCGGCGGGCAGGTTTTGCAGGCAGACGTCCATGAACGTCCGCACCGCGGCCAGGGTTTCGATGGGGGCGATACGCCCGTCCCTGCCCACCGGGGCGAGGGAGAGGTCGAGGCGGACGAAGGGGGCCAGCCCCATCTTGTGGAAGAAAGCCAAGGTCCGTGCGTATTCGATCCCCCAGAAGGGCGAGTTTTTTAATCCGAACGACAGGCCGTCGCCGAACACGCCCTGGAAATAGATGCGGTCTCCGCCGAGTTCCTTCTGCGCGATCTCGATCTGCTCGCGCATCGCGAAGTGCATCCCCTCGCACATCCGGCCCAGCTTGAAAATCCGCTCGGGCGTGTTGCCGCGCCGTTCGATGTTCCCGGCCCGCAGGGAAAACGTCGCCCGGTTGCTCTGCGCGGGGGGGCGTTCCGCCCAGAAGTCGTAGACGAGGGAGTACTTCGCCAGGTCCTCCAGTCCGCCCTCCTGCGAGATGGTCATGAAGGCCTTGAACTGGGGCGGTTCCGCTGCGAAGGGCAGGTCGTCCGCGAGCCTCCGCCGGCGGTACACGCTGGGCGCGAGGCCGTAGCGCGACTTGAACATCGCGGAGAAGGCCTTGGGGCTGGCGAATCCGTTCCGCCGCGCGACGTCGGGCATCGCCAGGTCGGGTTGCGCGAGGTCGACCATCGCGTGGGCCAGGCGGACCTTGTTGACGTATTCGGCGTAGCCCATGCCCATCTTCTCCCGGAATACGCCGGAGAGGGCGCGGGGGGACATCTGTGCGCTGCGGGCGATGGCCTGCGCGGTAACCCGCGAGCGGAAATTCTTCTGGATGTAACGCAGGGCTTTTTTCAGTGCGTTCCCCACCTGCCGGTCCGCCCCTTCCCAGCGCGTGACGTTGGCCCGCAACGGCACGCGGAAGTCGTTGTACAGGGACTTGAGGAGCCCGAGTAAGGTGTGTTTCACCTCCAGCAGGTAGCCCTCGCGGTGTTTGTAATAGGCGACGACCATGTGGATCAGGGCGCGCTTGACGTTGAAATACTTGATGTTGTCCATGGATGAGACGCCGGCCAGGCTCGAGTCGCAGACATAGCGGTACTGGAAAAGTTCGGGGCATTCCCTTTCGATGAAGTCCGGAGAAATTTTCAGGACCAGGAGGAGGTTCGGGGAGCCGTTTTGGATGGAGAACACCTCGCCGCGATTGACGAGCGCCAGGTTGTCCTCCGTCAGGACGCTTTCCACGCCGTCGCGTTCGAGCGTGACGGTGCCGCGGATTACGAGGATCATGCCGATTCCCTCGGCGAGTCCGCTGCTGCGGGATTCGATGCTGCCCAGTGCGATTTCATAGAGACCTTTCTCCATCATGCACCTCGATGTCGTTCGCTGGATTCCGAATCATTCATTGTATAGGCTGATGTATACATTATGAGGGAAATATCGCGAAAAGGGATGTGGGGTACTACGCAAATTATCGTTCAAAATATAACGATTCCGCGGTAAGCGTTTGCGCAATTGCGGTGCGAAGCGGCGAAGCCCGCGGGGGCGGACGAGGAGAAAGGGGGTCCGTCCGGGACCCCCTCGGTCGGAGAAAGGATGCGGTGAAAGGATTGTCGCGGTGTCGATTCTATGTGGAAGTGTGTGTCCCGTGATTGGCTTGGCTTCAGGCCGCGGCGATCTTTCTGCCGTATGCCGCGCACTGGTCCTCGCTCTCGCCCTCCGGCGTCTCGTGGACGATGAGTCCCTCGTCGACCAGTTCGACGCCCGCTTCCCTCATGCGGTCGGCCCAGAGGCGCATCCATTCGCCGTCCCCCCAGCCGTACGAGCCGAAGAGCGCGGCGCGCCTGCTCTTCAGCCGCGGCAGCGCCGCCGCCACGAAGGGCTCCATCTGCTCCTCCTCGATGACCTCCGCCCCCATGGAGGGGGAGCCGAGGACGACGATGTCGTAGGCGCCCAACTCGTCCTGCGAGGCCTTGTCCACCTCCTTGCGGACGACCTCCGCCCCCGCCTCGGCGGCGCCTTTTTCGATCAGTTCCGCCATCTTTTCCGTGTTGCCGGTGCCGGACCAGTAGATGATGCCGATTTTCGCCATGTTGTCGTGACCTCCGTTTTTTGGGTGTCTGATGCCGATGGGTTCCGATGCTCAGACGGCGGGCA
>DAIRUD010000157.1:0-5349 GCA_036803565.1 Synergistaceae bacterium
GGGCGGAGAGTGGAAAGGGGCGGGTCGACCTCTTCTACCTCGATGCGGATGGCCGGGAACAAAGCACCACCATCGCCCTGGGCAACGTCCGCAAAGACCTGCGGGCCGAAGCGCGAACCGCGCTGATCGCTTGGCTGCGCGATCGCGATATCGTCGTCGAGGAAAAGGAATCATCTTATCTCTAGAGCATCTTCACTGCGCGGGGCGATTCTCAAGGCATTGATCGCAATTTGCTACGATTCGCCATTCGCAAAGACGAACGACGATGACCGGATCGGTTACTCCGTCAGCAGCCGGTACAACTCCGGTCGGCGTTCGCGGCGAATCGGCGTGTTCTCCCGGCTCTTGTCCACCTCGGAGAGGCGGATCGTCGCGCAGAGGATAGCCTCCTCGTCCGCGAGCGAGGCGACCACGTCGCCCCATGGCGAAACGACCGCCGAATGCCCGAGAAACGCCTGCCCCGACGATTCCCCGACGATATTGGCGGCGACAAGCCAGACCTGGCAGTTGGCGGCGAGCATGCGCAGCATCGGCTCCCAGATCCCGCCGCGGCCCAGCGGCCACTGCGCACCGGCGAACAACAATCGCGCCCCGGCGAGCGAGAGGCACTTCGAAAACTCGCAGAACCGCATATCGTAGCAGGTCAGCACGCCGCAGGGAATGCCGCCCAAGTCGAAGAGGAAGGGACGGTCGCCGGCCGCGAAGAAACGATCCTCCCCGCTGCGGGAGAAGAGATGGGCCTTGTCGTAATATCCGACGGTCTGCCCCGCGTCGTTCACCACCCAGCTGCGGTTCGCCAGGCCGCGCTCCGTCATCCAGGGCAGGCTGCCCGCGACGGCGTGAAAGCCGAACTCCCGGCAGAGCCCGCGAACGCAGTCGAGGGCTTCCGCACTGCGCTCGTGCGGCAGGGACGTCGTGTCCGGCATGTAGACCTGCGTCCAGAGTTCCGGCAATACGAGCAGGTCCGGCGGCTCGACAAGGCCACCGACCAGGCTTCGTACCCGGGCCATGTTCGCGTCCGCATCGCCGTCGGCGATGCGCATCTGCAGGGCGGCGACCCGCAGTTCGTCCGGCGCGCGCAACGCGATCCCCCCCTTAGACAAAGGCCAGCAGCATCTCCCGCAAAACCTTGCAGGCCAGCGCCGTCGACTTGCCCGAGGCGTCGTAGTGCGGCGACAGTTCGCAGATGTCGAAACCGACGACGTCCAGCCCGCGCAGGCTGAGGAGGGCGTCCAACAGGACGCCGAAGGAGATGCCGCCCGCCTCCGGCGTCCCCGTCCCGGGAAACTCCGAGGGGTCGAGGACGTCGAGGTCGAGGGTGATGTAGACGGGATACGAGCAGACGGCCTCGGCCGCGCTGTCGATGCAGTGCGTGGAAAGGAGCTCCGTATACACGCGCCCCTTCGCCCAGTCGAACTCCTCGCGCGAACCGGAGCGGATGCCGAACTGATAGATGCGGCCGTCCCCGACCAGATCCCAGATCCGGCGCATGACCGTGGCGTGGGAGAGCGTCTCGCCCATGTAGTCCTTGCGCAGGTCGGCGTGCGCGTCGAAGTGGATGATCCGCAGGTCGGGGTAGCGCGCGGCGACGGCGCGGACGGCGCCGTAGGTGACCAGGTGCTCGCCGCCGATCATGACGGGCAGCTTTTCGTCGTCGAGCAACTTGCCCGCGAACGCCTCGATCGTGTCCAGCGCCCGCGCCGCGTTGCCGAAGGGCAGCTCCACGTCCCCGGCGTCGAACACCGCGACGTCCTCCAGGTCGGCGCGCTGGTAGGGACTGTAGGTCTCGATGCCGAACGACTCCGACCGCACCGCCTGCGGCCCGAAGCGCGCGCCGGGGCGGTAGGAGGTCGTCGAGTCGAACGGCGTGCCGAAGAGCACGGCCTCCGCGTCGTCGTACGACGCGTCGCACCCGATGAAGGTCAGGGCGTTGGGTTCCATCTCAATGCGCCTCTTCGAGCAGTTTCTTCACATAATTGGGGATCATGAACGAGCCGACGTGGAGGTCGGTGTTGTAGTACCGCGTCTCGATCCCCAGCGCGTTCCAGGCGTCCGCGTCCAGGGACCGCACGGGATCGTGCACCTTCGAGGCGAAGCCGAAGAGCCAGTGCCCCGACGGATAGGTCGGGATGTGCGCCTGGTAGACGCGGCAGAGCGGAAACAGGCCGTAGATGCGGCGGTGCGCCCGCAGCATCGCCTGCGCGTAGGTGTCGTAATAATAGGGGTTCTCGTGCTGGTTGACGAGGATGCCGTCGGCGGTGAGCGCCTTGAAGCAGTTGCCGTAGAACTCCTTGGTGAAAAGGCCCTCGCCGGGGCCGAAGGGATCGGTCGAATCGACGATGATGAGGTCGTAGGCGTTCTCAAAACGCCGGACGAACTTCAGGCCGTCCTCGAAGTAGAGGTGCACGCGCGGGTCGTCGAGCCTGCACGACGTCGTCGGCAGGAACTCCCGGCAAGTCTGCACGACCAGCTCGTCGATGTCCACCATGTCGATGTGCTCGACGTGGGGATAACGGGTCAGCTCGCGCACGGTACCGCCGTCGCCGCCGCCGATCACCAGCACGCGGCGGATCTTGAGGTTCGTCGCCATCGGCACGTGCACGATCATCTCGTGATAGATGAACTCGTCCTTCTCGGTCAGCATCATCAGGCCGTCGAGCGTAAAAAAGCGCCCGAACTCCTGCGAATCGAAGATGTCGATCTCCTGAAAGGGGCTGACCCGGTGGACGAGCTGTTCCTTCACCTTGATCGAGAAGCGGACGGTTTCGACGTGATCCTCCGTGTACCAGAGTTCCATGCACATTCCTCCTATTTCACAACGTAAATGCTTTCCAGCGTCATATCCTGCGGCCCCATGACCAGACTCCCCTTCTCCTTGGCGTAGAGGACGTAGTCCAGCACCTCGCGGGTAATGAGCTCGCCCGGCGCGAGGATGGGGATCCCCGGCGGGTAGCACATGACGAATTCGGACGAGACCAACCCCTCGCTCTCGGCGAGGGCGACGGGGCGGCGCTCCGCATAGAACGCCTCCTGCGGCGACAGCCGCACGACGGGCGGCACGTACTCCAGGTCCCAGAGGTCCAGGCCCTCCCGCCCGCGCGTCCGCTTGATCTCCGCCAGCGACGAGACGAGCCGTTCGATATTGTAATGCGTGTCCCCGACCGAGATGATGGCCAGCAGGTTGCCCATGTCGCCGAACTCGATCTGGATGTCGTAGTCGTCGCGCAGGATGTCGTAGACCTCCACCCCCGCCAGGCCGATCTTCAGCGTGTGCACGGAGAGCTTCGTGACGTCGAAGGCGCAGACGTTCCGCCCGTTGACGATCTCGCGGGAGAAGGCGTAGTAGCCGCCGATGCCGTTGATCTCGCTGCGCGCGTACTCCGCCAGGTCGCAGACCTTGCGGAAGGTCTCCCGTCCCTGCGTGGCCAGCGCCTTGCGGGCGATGTCCAGCGAGCTCATCAGCAGGTAGGAGGCGCTCGTCGTCTGGGTCAGGTTGATGATCGTGCGCACGTAATCGGGGTCGATCCGGTCCCGTTTCATGACCAGCAGCGAGCTCTGGGTCAGCGAGCCGCCCGTCTTGTGGATGCTCACCGCGCTCATATCCGCGCCGACCGACATGGCCGACGGCGGCAGCCCCTCCCCGAAGGAGAAGTGCGTGCCATGCGCCTCGTCGATCAAGGCCGCCATCCCCGCCGCGTGAGCCAGCTCGACGATGCGCTTGAGGTCGGGGCAGATGCCGTAATACGTGGGGTTGTTGACGAACACGGCCTTGGCCCCGGGGTTTTGCGCGATGGCCCGCGCCACGTCCTCCGTGTCCATGCCCAGGGAGATGCCGAGCGTCGCGTGCGTGCCGGGGTCCACGTACACGGGGCGGATGCCGCAGAGGATGAGCGCGTTGATCGCCGACTTGTGCACGTTGCGCGGCAGGATGATGGAATCGCCGCCCTTGCAGACGCTCATGATCATCGCCTGGACGGCGGAGGTGGTGCCGCCGACCATGAAGAACGCCGCGTCCCCGCCGAAGGCGGCGGCGGCCAGCGCCTCGGCCTCGCGGATGACGGAGGTCGGGTGCGAAAGGTTGTCCAGGGGCTTCATCGAGTTGACGTCGACGGAGAGGCACTGCCTGCCGAGGAACTCCGTCAGCTCCGGCGTACCGCGCCCCTGCTTGTGGCCGGGCACGTCGAAGGGCACGACGCGGTTGGCGCGATACGCCGCGAGCGCCTCGTGCAGGGGTGCCCGGTTCTGTGCGATGGGTCTGTCGGTGTCGTTCATACCGTCGGGCCCGTCAGTCAGTACATGTTCATGCCGTAGTAGATCTCCAGCATCTCCTTGTTGATCTGGTCCTTCAGGGAGAGCCGGACCTCGGGGGCGAGTTCCCGCGGGTCGACGTTGAACAGGTAGTCGGCCAGGACGATCTCCTTCAGCATCATCTTGGTGTGGAAGATGTTGGACTGGTAGACGTTGACGTCGATGGCGTCGTAGCGCGTCAGCGTCTCCGGGTCGATGTAGTTCTGGATGGAGTTGATCTCGTGGTCCTTGTAATACTTCTTGCCGTCCACATCCCGGGTGAAGCCGCGGATGCGGTAGTCCATGGTGATGACGTCCGAGTCGAAAGATCCGATCAGGTGGTTCAACGCGTTGAGGGGCGAGATCTGCCCGCACGTGGAGACGTCGATGTCTACGCGAAAGGAGCTGATGTTGTTGTTGGGATGAAATTCGGGATAGGTGTGGACCGTGACGTGACTCTTGTCGAGGTGGGCGACGACCGTCTCGCGCATCAAGTGGTCCTGCATCAGGCGCCGCGAGACGTCGCCCTGGTTGCAGGAGATGTCGATCTGGTCCGGAGGCACCGTCTCCTCCGAGATCAGGATCGTCACGCTGGCACCCTGGGGGTCGTAATCCTGTTTGGATATGTTGAGGACGCAGGCGCCGATGATGTCGGTGACGCCGCACAGGATATTGGTCAATCGATCCGAGTTGTACTGCTCGTCGATGTAGGCGATGTATTCCTTCTTCTCCCGATCCGTCTTCGCGTAACATATATCGTAAATGTTGAAGCTCAACGTCTTGGTGAGATTGTTGAACCCGTAAAGCTGGATCTTCTCTTTCAACCCTATCCTCACGTCCCTTTCATGGACCGCAGTCCACCGGCCCTTGGTGTCAAGCCTCCACTATACAGATCGCCGCAGGTATTGTCAAAGGATATATGAAACTTTTCGCCGCATATTTCGTGGAAAGCGCTAGTTCGCGTCGCGCCGCTGAATCAGGAGTTCGGCGCGGTCCGGAGCCTCCATGCGGAAGGATATCGCGCGCAGAGGCCTGCGTCCATCCCCCGGAAGCGGCAGGCCG
>DAIRUD010000158.1:0-5252 GCA_036803565.1 Synergistaceae bacterium
TTGCGGGCCTCCGCCGCGCGCTTCTGGCGCGCTTTCTTCTCCGCCTCCAGTTTCTCCACCCGCTCGCGCAGCTCCGCGCAGGGATCGTCCTCGTCCTTTCGCCGTTCCCCCGGCGGCGTGTCGCCGTTTGCCGAGAGAAACGCCGGGTGCAGGGCTTCCGCCGCCGCCCAGAAAAAGAGCGAGAGGCAGAGCAGGGAGATCACGCGCTTCAGCAAGGGCGTTGTGGGTTCGTGTCCGTTTTTCGTGCGGTCGTTCATGGCGTATCCTCCGTTGCGCGAGAGACTTTTCGCACTGTCGGCGAAAGCGGGAAAGCGGCGGCGGACGATCGTTTTACGAAGCCCCGCCATTGAGAAAGGCACTCCTTGAATCCTTTTGCGAACGCGTCGCGGCGTGTCATGCGCCTTTAGAAACGCTTTCCGTCCCGCGTGCCGAAGAGCGGCATCGAGACGGCGTCGCCGAGCTGGATCGGGGCGTCCTTGGACTCCTTGACGATCTCCACGACGGCGTCGTTGTCCTTGAGGAAAAGGACGCGGACGCGGGCGACGATCTGCGGGAAGTGCATCTCCGGCGTGTCCGGAGCGATCGTCCGGACCGACGAGGCGCGCGTCACCGCCAGCAGGTCGCCCTCCCGCACGGCATCGGTGCGGCCGATGTTGACGTGGTACAGTTTGTCCTGTTTCGACTTCGGCACGGAGAGGGAGCCGTCGACGCGCTCCGCCTTGGCCACGATCTGCCCGATGACGCGATACCCGTCGAAGCCCGCGACGACGTCGGCGAAGGCCATATCCAGCGTTTTGCGGATCGCCGGCCAGTAGGGGCTCTTCTCGAACAGGTCCCAGTAGACGGGCCCGGTCTCCATCACGTCGTTGTAGAGCGGATAGGTGCGGTTGTCGCGCTCCTCCAGCACCGCGTCGTAGAGCAGGCGGCCGTTGGCGCCGCCGTAGACGTAGAGGTGCAGGCCGACGTCCCAGAAGACCTTCGAACCCAGCGTGTCCTTCTTGCGGTAGCGAAACTCCTCCAGGCAGAGCTTGACGACGATATCGTAGGGCGCGCCGCCCGCCACCCCCCAATAGGCCGGATGGTCTCCGGCCACGCGCGAGGCCTCGATGCGGGGAACCTCGCGCATCTTCATATAGAAGTACTCCGTCATTTTTTCGGAAAGGACGTCGTCGGGGTAATATTTGCTGCCCCATACGCGAAACCCGGTGTTGTTCTCGACCGGCGAGACGAGGCTGATGCGGAAGCGTTCGCCCGGTTCCACCACCATTGCGTGCGCCGCCCCGGCCCGGGCGCACAGGAGCGCGACACAGCACAGAAGGAGCGCGACGAACCCGAGCTTAGGCGGCGGCGACGGGCAGGGGCGCGCCCGACCCGCCCGCGGAGAGGGGAACGTTTTCTGTTTGTCTATGCGCAACGCGTCTTTCATCGGCCGGACACCCCTTCGACTCTCTCGCTTGCAGGCACAGGCCTGCTATGTTCAGTATCGGCAACCGGCCGCGTGCGGGTGAGTGCGAGGGGGGGAAAGTCGTTCTTTCGGCGGATGCGGGAGAGGCGCCGGTTGCGGATCGCGCCCCTCCCGCCGGGTGTTTCAAAGGTCGAGGCCGGCGATGTGCGTAAGGCTGTGCATGTCCACGAATTTCTCCACGTGGTCCGCCAGCAGATCCAGCGTCTGGTCGACGACGGCGTTGTAGTCGAGGCTCTCCCCCCCAATACCGCTGCCGTCGCGGAACGCGGCCAGAAATTTCCGCCGGAACGCGTCGCTCGTGAAGAGGCCGTGGATGTAGCAACCGCAGACCTGCTTGCTGGGGCTGAAGGCGCCCTCCGGGACTCCGTCCAGCTCCAGCATCGGCGTCTTCGTGTCGGGGCCGGTCGTCCTGCCCATGTGGATTTCGTATCCGCTGATCTCGATTCCTTCGTCATTGCGGGCCGTGAAGCGCCGCAGCATCTTCTCCGGCTCCAGAACGGTTTCCACGTTCAGCAGGCCGAGCCCGTCGGCCGCGGTCGGCGTATCGTTTTCCAGGGCCAGGGGGTCGGAGATCTTTCGGCCGAGGATCTGGTAACCCCCGCAGATGCCGGCGATTTTTCCCCCGCGCCGCAGATGGGCGAGGATGTCGATGTCCCACCCCTGCTGCCGGAGGAAATCGAGGTCGCCGATCGTGGACTTGGTCCCCGGGACGATCACCAGGTCGGCGTCCCCGGGGATCGCCGATCCCGGTTTGACGAACGTCAGGTCGACGTCGGGCTCCGCCGCGAGGGGGTCGAAGTCGTCGAAGTTGGCGATGCGGGAGAGGCCCAGGACATAGATCTTGATGCGCCTGCCGCCTTTGGCGTCGCCCTCCCCGCGCCGCGTCAGCGCCTGCGAATCCTCGGCGGGCAGCCGGGCGGCCTGCGGAAACCAGCGCAGGACGCCGTAACACGGCAACCCGGTATGTTCGCGTATGATGTCGATGGCCGGTTCGAGCACTTTGTACGCGCCGCGAAATTTATTCATGATGTAGCCGTGGAGCAGTTTCCTCTCCCTGTCGGGGATGAGTGCGTGCGAACCGACGATCGACGCCAGCGCGCCGCCGCGGTCGAGGTCGGCCAGGAGCACCACCGGAACGTCGGCGGCGACGGCGAACCCCATGTTGGCGATGTCTCCGTCGCGGAGGTTGACCTCGGAGATGCTGCCCGCACCCTCCACGACGACGATGTCCGCCTCGTCGCAGAGCGACTGGAAGCTCTCCAGCACGTCGGGCATGAGCGTTTTGCGGTACTCCAGGTACTCCTCCGCCTGCACAGTGGCGCGCACCCGGCCCCGTACGACCACCTGGCTTCCCCGGTCGCTCTCCGGTTTCAGGAGCACCGGGTTCATCTCGACGGTCGGTTCGGTCCCGCAGGCGCGGGCCTGCAACGCCTGGGCACGTCCGATTTCGCCGCCGTCCACGGTGATCGCCGCGTTGTTGGACATGTTCTGCGGTTTGAACGGCCGCACGCGCAGCCCTTTGCGCGCCAGCGCACGGCAGATGCCGGCCACGACGATCGACTTTCCGACGTCCGATCCGGTGCCTTGAAACATGATTGCGGGTTTTGTACGTTTGCTCCCATTCGTCGTCTCCGGCGACAAGGCCTTCACCCCTCGATTCGATCTGTTGGGTTCTCGAAACGCGCACATTATAGCGCATCGGAGGCGCGCGTGCAGTTCGCATGCCGAGTGCGGTTGCGGGGGAAAATGGACGAAGCCGGGCCACCTGCGGACGCGA
The DNA here is from genome assembly GCA_036803565.1 of Synergistaceae bacterium. GTDB lineage: Bacteria > Synergistota > Synergistia > Synergistales > Synergistaceae > DAIRUD01. Next base: position 3,243 of record DAIRUD010000158.1, read on the forward strand.
TCGGCGGATCGTTTCCCGCGGCCTGCCGTATCGGGCGTGTTCGGTTTTTCCCGCCTCTGATATAATGGCGGACGTAGTGATTTGCCGTTCGATATCGGATTTGCGGTCTTTCGACGAACGCCCTTTGCGGGCGTGAATCCGGGGAGGTCGATGATATGATGCGCCGCCGCCACAGCTTTATGCTTCGCCTAGCCTGTTTTGCGCTTGTTCTCCTGCTCTCTCCGCCTGCGGTTTTTGCGCTCACGCCCGCCGAGATTTACAAGAAGCATGCCGACTCCGTTGTGACCGTGTATATGGAAGGATTCGACGGCGGGGGTTCCGGGAGCGGGTTCTTTGTCGGAAAAGGCTTGGTTATGACGAACGCGCACAACCTCATGCACCAGGAGGTGCTTGTCGTGCGCCTGCGCAACGGGGAGATCCTGCCGCTTCGCCGCGTGATCGCCAACGATCCCTACAGGGATCTTGCGCTGATCGAAGTGGACGCACCGAACATCGCACCTTTGCAGCTTGCGAAAAAGCTGCCGCCGATCGGCGAGCCGGTTACCGTCATCGGCGCTCCGCAGGATTTTTCCCACAGCCTGACGACCGGTGCACTTTCCGCAGTCGGGCGCGGGGAGCGGAAGAACGACATCCAGGTTTCCGCGCCGATTTCCTCGGGATCGAGCGGCAGCCCCATTTTCGATTCCAAGGGCCAGGTGATCGGTATCGCGACAAGAGCCTGGACGAGAACGGTTTCGCAGAATTTGAATTTCGGCTGTTCCTCGTTGGGGATGCTGGATTTTATGGAAAAGAAACCCCTGATTACCGAGCGCGACTACTTCATGCAGCAGAGAGTCCTCAACCCGAAGCAATACCGAACGGCTGCGCCCAATACGTACATCTATGCCTCCGGGGAATTCACACGGCGCGACCGGCTTCGGCTGATGCGCCCGATCAGGAGTACGATGCCGGGAAGGAACGGCGTCCACTTCTGGTTCGAAATCGAGCCGTGCACTTTGGAATACGTATATCACTACAATGGGAACGATTACTATGCGGCACCGCGAGAAGCGGCGTGGGCATACACCTCCGGCGCAAAACGCCAAGTCCTCGCGCAGGGTGACCGAGCCGGAATCTATTACGAAGCGAAGAGCAGGGCCAAGGGCTGGTTTGTGGATAATTCCAAGCGTTATGGAACGTACACTGTTTGGAGGCGCGGTTTTAAGGATAAAGAACACGCCCTGGTACGGGTGGAAGCGGAAGCCGATATTTTCTATAAGAGCAATGCAACGGTGTGCCTGGTGGAATATCTGGGAACGACGCGGAACGGCGAAATCGAGCTTCTTTTCGCGGAACAGCTTCGCGGCAGGGAGACCGAGAACGACGGCATTGTTTTGGTCATAGACCCTTCCGAAATACCCGGCGTTTTCTATATCATGGGAGGCCGCCTGGAGATCGACAGCGTGCGGAACGGTACCCTTTACTACGACTGGGATACCACTCCCCGGCTGTGACGACCGCACGATGCGGTTGCCGCAGGCAGGGCCGCATTGAAGCATTGAAATATTGGATTTAAGAGAATGGGATGCAAGGGATCCGGATCCCCTGGCGGGGGGTTTGCCAGGGGCGAAGTCCCACGAAATAAAGTGTTTTTGCGATGCGCGAATGGGACGTATCCGTACGCCATCGAAGCGGAAATGTATTGGGGGTAATGATCATGAAACGGGTATCCGAAGAACGGACGGCCGGGGAAGAAATCGCGGAAAGCGCATTTTCACCCGATACCTACCGCCCGCAGCTCAGCGATATACAACGGGCGAAGCAGCGCATCGGCAACGTTGTGCAACAGACTCCCCTGTCGAAGAACTACCCCCTATCGGAGCGTTACGGCGCGGACGTCTGGCTCAAGCGGGAGGATATGCAGCAGGTGCGCTCGTATAAGATACGCGGGGCGTACAACAAGATATCGAGCCTTTCCCCGGAGCGGCTCGCCTGCGGCGTCGTCTGCGCCAGCGCCGGCAATCACGCGCA
>DAIRUD010000159.1:0-5250 GCA_036803565.1 Synergistaceae bacterium
AGGGGGATGTAAGCCCCCTGGCGGGGTGTGGGGCGGAGCCCCACGGTCTGCGCTTTTGGTTTTATGCGTTACGCCTCTTCGTCGTCCTTGCGCTTGCCCTTGCCGACGACCTCGACCTCCGTGACCTCCTCCTCGCCTTCGCCCTCTTCGGCGGCGGCCATGGACTTGGGACGGGCGATCATCAGCACGAGCGTTTCCGCCGGCACCTGGACCTCGGCGCTCTCGGGGAGTTCGATGTCGCGCACGAGAATCTCATCGCCCATCTGCATCTTGGCGACGTCCAGCACGATCTCCGAGGGGATTTCGCGGGGAAGCACCATGATGTCCAGCTCGCGGAGGGGATGCTCGAGCACGCCGCCCATCTTGACGCCGGCAGCGGTCTCCTTGTGGACGACGCGCACGGGGATGGAGACGCGGACCTTATGCCCCTTCACCAGCTGATAGAGATCGACGTGCAGAATGTTGCGGGTGATGGCGTGGCGCTGCACGTTGCGCAGGAGCGCCATCTCCGTCTTGCCGTCGGGAAGCTCGAGGTCGATCATGCGCGTCTCCCAATTGGGCGCGTTGGCGATGGCCGAGAGTTCCCTGGAATCGACCTCCCCGACGAAGCTCTCCTTGTACTCCGGCCCGTAGAAGACCACCGGGACGACGCCCTTCGCGCGCAGCTTGCGGCAGGTGCCCTTTCCCGTGTTCGTGCGTTTCTGAATCTTGACCTTTGTCGCCTCTTTCGCTGCCATTTCCGAACTCCTCCTTCGAAATAACCGGGCTTCAGCCTGCGGCTGCCGGCTTAATCGTGTTTCCGCCGCGGCTTCGGCTGAAACAGAATGCTGATGGAATGATCGAGATGGATCCGCCGGATCGCCTCCGCGAAGAGCGGCGCGATGGAGAGCACCGTGATCTGCGGAATCCGCTTCTCCTTGGGGATGGGAACCGTGTCCGTGAAGACCATCTCGGTGATGGCCGAGTTCTGCACCCGCTCGATGGCGGCGCCGGAGAGCACGCCGTGCACCGCGCAGGCGTACACCTTCTCCGCCCCGTGCCCGAGGATGGCGTTCGCCGCGTTGACGATGCTCCCCCCGGTATCGATGATATCGTCCACGAGGACCGCCGTCTTGCCCGCGACCTCGCCGATGATCTCCATGACCTCGCTCTGATTGGCGACCTCGTAGGAGCGCCGCTTGTCGACGATCGCCAGGTCGGCCCGAATCTGCTCCGCGAACTTGCGCGCCCGCACGACCCCGCCGATGTCCGGCGAGACGACGACGACCTTGCCCTCGCGCAGCTGGGGCTTCAGGATCTTCTTGAAATAGGATGCCAGCAGCGGGATGCCGGTCAGATGGTCGACCGGAATGTCGAAAAAGCCCTGAATCTGCCCCGCGTGCAGATCGGCCGTCGCCACCCGGTCCGCCCCCGCGTTCTGCAGCAGGTTCGCCACGAGCTTGGCCGTGATCGGTTCCCGCGCCCGCGCCTTGCGGTCCTGGCGGGCGTAGCCGAAATAGGGCAGGACGACGTTGATGCGGTTCGTGGAAGCCCGGCGGAGGGTGTCGATGAGGATCAGCACCTCCATCAGGTTGTCGTTCACCGGTTCGCAGGTCGGCTGGATGATGAACGCGTCCGCGCCGCGCACGCTCTCCTGCAGCGAAAGCCCGATCTCCCCGTCGGAGAAGCGGAAAAGCTTGCGCTCCGCCATCGGGACGCCCAGCGTGTTGCAGATGTCCCTGGCGAAGTCCTCGTGCGCGCTGCCGGAAAAAATCTTGAGATCCCTCGATGCCGCCTCCATCTTACTTCTCCTCGTCGCTCTTCGCGGATTTATCCAAAACGGCCATGCGGTCGTGCCAATCGTCGATATTCGTCTGCCGCGCGCGGGCGATCGCCAGGGCGCCGTCGGGGACGTCCTTGGTGACGACGGAGCCGGCGGCGGTGGAAGCGTTGTCGCCCATTTTCACCGGCGCGACGAACATCGTGTCGCTGCCGACGAAGCAGTTGGCGCCGATCTCGGTGCGGTGCTTGCGCCTGCCGTCGTAGTTGCACGTGACGGTCCCGGCCCCGATATTGGTCCCCTCGCCGACGTGCGCGTCGCCGAGGTAGGAGAGGTGCGGAGCCTTCGCTCCCGCCTCCAGGACGCTCTTTTTCACCTCGACGAACCGCCCCGCCTTCGCGCCCTCCTTCAGCACGGCGTCGCAACGCAGGCAGGCGAAAGGTCCCACCTCCGCGCGCGCGCCGACCTCGGAGTCGCTCAAGACCGACGGGCCGTGAATCGTCGCCTCCGGCCCCACGACGACGTTGCGCAACGTGGAGTAGGCGCCGATCCTGGCGCCCGCGGCGATCCGCGAACGGCCCCAGATCTGCACGCCCGGCTCCAGGACGACGTCCGGCTCCAATTCGACGCGCGGCCCGATCCAGGTCGTGCGCGGGTCCATACATTTAAGTCCCTCGTCCATGTGGCGGCGGACGATGCGCCGGTTGAGCATGCTGGCCGTCACGGAGAGGTCGTTCGGCGTGTTCACCCCGAGCAGCTCGTGCGGGTCGTCGCAGACGACGACGTTGACGTCGCCCTCCGTGTCCCCGATCATGTCGACGGTATCCGTGAGGTAGTACTCGCCCTGGCCGTTCTCGCGATCCAGCCGGTCGATCACCTCGAAAAGCGCGCGGGTATCGAAGACGTAGACCCCGGCGTTGATCTCCTGAATCGTCAGCTCGTCCTCGTCGGCGTCGCAGTGCTCGACGATCTGGAAACCGCCGTCCGCCAGGCGCACGACCCGGCCGTAACCGCTGGGGTCGTCGACGGTAAAGCTCAGGAAGGTACAGAGATTGCGCTCCTTCCGGTGTTTCGAGACGAGGCGGGACAGCGTTTCCGGCTCCACCAGGGGTACGTCCCCGGACAGGACCAGCACGTGCTCGAAGCGTTTCCACCAGTCCTCGGCGACCTTCACCGCGTGTCCCGTGCCGAGCTGCTCCCTCTGCCAGATGAATTCGACGTGCGGCCATTCCTTGTTCAGGTACGCCTCCACAAGGTCGCCCCGATAGCCGACGAGCACCGCGATATTGCGCATGCCCGCATCCACCGCCGCCTTGATCGGATAGTAGAGGATGGGTTCTTCCAGAAGGTTCTGCAGCACCTTGGGGCGTTCGCTGCGCATCTGCGCGCCCCGTCCCGCGCCCAGGATCAGCACGCCCAACGATTGCGAGGTCTCACTCATTGCCGGACAACACTCCTTTTCGGCCGCCACGCACGCTCAAAAGAGGGACACGTGAAAAGAGGAAGCCGCCGCGCGGCTTCCCCACCGAATTGCTCTGGCTGGGGTGGATGGATTCGAACCATCGATGGCGGATCCAAAGTCCGCTGCCTTGCCGCTTGGCTACACCCCAAGGGCATCGGACATTATACCGGGTTTGCCCGGATATGCCAATACCCCGGACAATCGCTTGCGCACGCGCCGTTCAGGCGGGCGCGCCGCTCCGTCAATCCCCCTCCCGCCCCTCGCCGCGCTCCCGGCGGCGGCGCTTGGCGCGCAGACGCTTGGCCTTTTTTCTGGCGCCGCGCTTGGTCAGCGTGTAGCACCAGGACTCGTTTCGATTCTTCGGTTTCATCCCGCACCTCCGGCTCCACAACACGGCGTTTTCGCAAAAACTGTCAATTCCGCTTGCGTTCTCGACGTTTTATGCGATATAACAGACGCAACATCACCGCCGTATGTTCGTTCTTCTTCGCCGCCCCCCATGATCCGAATCGAAAGGAGCGATCGCACATGAAGCGCAACACCGACGATATCTGTCAGAGCTGCGGCCTGCCCTTCGACGAAAACCGCAGGCACGCGCACGAGGCGGACGGCAGTCCCAGCCCCGACTACTGCGACAAGTGCATGGAAAACGGCATCTTCTGTTCGAGCAACAATATGCAGGACATGATCGAACATACCATCCCGCACATGATGGCCAACACCCTCGGACTCTCCGAGGAGAAGGCGCGGGAGGTGCTGAGCAAGGAACTCTTCCCCAACCTCAAGCGCTGGCAGGACATGTACTGAGCCGCCGGAAAGCAGGGGGCGGCCCCGTTCGCAAAACTCCGCCCCGTATCCGGCCGTACGCCGTCGATTTCCGGCTGCCCGAGCAACATTTCAATCGCCGATTTCCCGAGGGGCGCAGACGTCTCCGCGCTCCTCGCCGTCTTCCTCCGGACTCCGCAGAAAGACCTCGGCAACCCCTTCGATGTCCCGCGTCCGCGCCAGCGCCCACATCAGCTTGACCACGGCGGCCTCGGTCGTCAGATCCCCCGCCGGTATCGCACCGGCCGCGAGCAAGTTCCGGCCGATTTCGTACCGCGTCAGGTCGACCCGCCCGCGCAGGCATTGGGTGCACACGACGACGGCGATCCCCGCCTCGGTCAGCGTGCGCAGGCCCCCGGCCAGATCCCTGCCGGTGCGGCTCAGCCCGCCCGCACCGTAGGCCTCGACCACGACCCCGCGCACACCGGCGTCGCGCAGGGCGGGGAAACAATCGGCGCGCGTCCCCGGATGCGGCTTCAAGAGAAACACGTCCGGGCAGAGCGCGTCCTCCAGCCGCGTCGGCGCTTCCGGCTCGATCGGCCCCGTCCCACCCGCATAGACGCGCAGCCCGTCGGCGGTCACCCGCGCCAGCGGATGGGCGTTGACGCTCTCGAAGGCCCGCAGGGACGCGGAATCGCACTTGACGGCGCGCATCCCGTCGATCAGCACGCCGCCGAACGCCACCGTGACGCCCGCAACGCCCGCCTCCACCGCCGCCACGGCCGTGTGCAGGTTCGACGGCGCGTCGGAAAGCGGCGCCTCGATCGGCAGCTGGGAGCCGGTCAGGACGACGCTCCGCTTCAGGTTCCGCAGCATCAGCGAGAGCGCCGCCGCCGTATAGGCCATCGTATCGGTCCCATGCGTCACGACGATACCGTCGTAAGCCTCCAGCTCCGCGAAGACGGCGCGCGCGATCGCCTGCCAGTCCTCCGGCTGCACGTCGGAGCTGTCGAGCCGGAGGAGGTCGCGACGGGCGAAGGCGACGCGCGGATGCCGCGCAGCAATCTCGCGCAGTATGGCGTCCGCGCCGATCGCGGGCGCCAGCCCCGCGCCGCACTCGCGGGAAGCGATCGTCCCGCCCGTCGTCAGAAGAAGCACGTTTTTCATGGCCACACCCCATATCGTATGCCGTAGCGGAACCAGCCCGAGACTAGAGCATTTCAACTTTGACATAGTCGATATAGATGCGGTAAAATCTTACAAT